>NZ_JBPQTP010000172.1:0-8968 GCF_051386395.1 Micromonospora sp. URMC 106 | reverse complement strand
GCCCTCGTCATGCCACCCCGGCGCTCGCGGCCGGAACCGGTTCAACTCGGCAGAGGCGGGTAGCCCTCCCGAGACGGCACGAGGAGGGACGACGGGACATGAAGGCACTGACCTGGCAGGGCAAGCGGGACGTACGGGTGGAGGAGGTGCCCGATCCGCGTATCGAGGAGCCGACCGACGCGATCGTCCGGATCACGTCGACCGCGATCTGCGGCTCCGACCTGCATCTCTACGAGGTGCTCGGGCCGTTCCTCAAGCCCGGCGACATCCTCGGGCACGAGCCGATGGGCGTCGTCGAGGAGGTCGGTCCGGGGGTGACCCGGCTCAAGCCGGGCGACCGCGTCGTCGTGCCGTTCAACATCTCCTGCGGCACCTGCTGGATGTGCGAGCGACAGCTCTACGCCCAGTGCGAGACCACCCAGGTCACCTCCCAGGGCAAGGGCGCCGCGCTGTTCGGCTACACCTCGCTGTACGGCTCCGTCCCCGGCGGGCAGGCCGAGTACCTGCGCGTGCCGCACGCCCAGTTCGGCCCGATCAAGGTGCCCGACACCGGCCCCGACGAGCGCTGGCTCTACCTGTCGGACATCCTGCCGACGGCGTGGCAGGCGGTGAGGTACGCCGACACGCCGCGCGGCGGCACCCTCGCCGTCTTCGGGCTGGGGCCGGTCGGCCAGTTCTGCGCCCGCATCGGCCGCCACCTCGGCGCCGACCGCGTGATCGGGCTGGACCTGGTCCCGGAGCGGTTGGCGATGGCCCGCCGGCACGGCATCGAGGTGCTCGACGTCAGCAAGCTGGACAACGTGCCGGACGCACTCATCGACCTGGTCGACGGGCGCGGCCCCGACGCGGTGATCGACGCGGTCGGCATGGAGGCGCACGGCGCACCCCTCGGCAAGCTCGCCCAGACCGCCGCCGGGCTGCTGCCCGACAAGCTCGCCCAGACCATGACCGACAAGGTCGGCGTCGACCGGCTCGTCGTGCTCAAGGCCGCGCTCAAGGCCGTCCGGCGCGGCGGCACCGTCTCGATCTCCGGCGTGTACGGCGGCGAGGTCGACCCCATGCCCCTGATGGAGATGTTCGACCGGGGCATCCAGCTGCGGATGGGCCAGTGCCACGTGCGCCGCTGGACCGACGAGATCATCCCGCTGCTCTCCGGCGACGACGACCCGCTCGGCGTGGCGGACCTGCGCACCCACCGGGTGCCGCTGGCGCAGGCGCCGCAGGCGTACGAGATGTTCCAGAAGAAGGAGGACGGCTGCGTCAAGGTCGTGCTCGCGCCGTGAGCCGGACGGTGGTGATCACCGGTGCGACCAGCGGCATCGGCCGGGCGGCCGCCCGGGCGTTCGCGGAGCGCGGGGACCGGCTCGTGCTCGCGGCGCGCTCCGCCGGCACCCTCGCCGAGGTCCGCGACGAGTGCCGGGCCGCGGGCGCGCAGGTGCTGGACGTGCCCGTCGACGTCACCACCGACGGCGCGCCGGCGGCGCTCGCCGACGCGGCCGTCGGCCGGTTCGGCGGGATCGACGTCTGGGTGCACACGGCGGCGGTGATGGTCTACGGCCGGTTCGAGGAGACCCCGCAGCGGGTCTTCGAGCAGGTCGTACGCACCGACCTGCTGGCCGCCGCCGCGGTGGCCCGGGCGGCGCTGGAGCGCTTCCGGACGGCCGGCGGCGGCACGCTGATCCTGACCGGATCGGTGCTCGGACACATCACCGCGCCCTACCTGAGCGCCTACGTGGCGAGCAAGTGGGGGTTGCAGGGGCTGACCCGGGTGTTGCAGCAGGAGGCCCGGGAGACGCCGGGCGTACGCGTCTGCATCGTCAACCCGGGCAGCGTGGACACCCCGGTCTATCAGCGGGCCGCGAACTACCTGGGGCGCACCGGCCGACCGCCGCTGCCCACCACCACGCCGGAGCGGGTGGCGCGGGCCGTCGTGGACTGCGCGGAGCGACCCCGCCGGGAGGTGTCGGTGGGCCGGGCCAACGTGGTCATGCGCGTCGGCTTCACCGCCCTGCCCGGCGTCTACGACGCACTCGTCGGGCCGTTGATGCGGCTGGCCGGGCTGACCGACCGCCCGGTCGCGCCGCACGACGGGGTGGTGTTCGCGCCGGACCCGGCCAGCGCGGCAGTGCGCGGCGGTTGGCTGCCCGACCTGGGCCGGGTGGTCCGGGCCGTCGGTAGTCTCCCCGGACCCGTCCTCGCGGCGGCGCGAAAACGGCTGCGATGACCGATTTCGCGGGTCACCGAGATGGTTCATTTCGCCTAGGGTGGTCGGCCGGGAGACATTCCGGCCCACCACGACGGGAGAGACGATTGACCATCCGGGTGAACCGCAGGACCGCGCTGGGACTCGGCACGGTGGCCACGGCCGGCACGGTGCTCGGCGCCGCCGCCCCGGCGTCCGCCGGCGACGAGACCGCACCGGCCACCCCCGCGCAGGCGGCCCGCCGGGTCGCCGCCAGCTACGCCCGGCAGGTCGAGGAGGCCGGCGGCAACTGGCAGGCGTACGTCAGCGTCGCGGACCCGGCCGGCGAGCCGGTGGTGGCGGTGGCCGACGAGCCGGACCGGCGGATCGAGGCCTACAGCGTCAACAAGATCGCGGTGGCGGCGGCCGTGCTGGACAAGGTCGACCGGGGGCTGCTGACGCTCGACCAGCGGGTCGAGGTCACCGCCGCGATCGTGGTGCCCGGCGGGGACGGCATGTTCAGCCTCGACGGGGCGTACCCGAGCTTCGTGACGCTCGGCCACGTGCTGGCCAACCTGCTGACCGTCTCCGACGACACGGCGGTGCGGCTGTGCGGCCTGGTCTGCCCCGCCGCCGAGCTCAACCAGATCCTGCGGGACAAGGGCTTCCCGAACACGCAGGTGCAGCCGGTGGCCAACCCGAACCGGTTCTTCCTCGGCACCAGCACGCCCCGCGAGACGCACGACCTGCTGCGCGCGCTGGTGGGCGGCACGCTGCTCTCGCCGGCCGCCACGGCGTTCGTGCTGCGGCAGCTGCGCGCCCCCGTCGCGTACACCGACGGCATCCGGCGCGTCATGTCCTCAACCGAGCGGGCCAGGATCGCCACGAAGGCCGGCTGGTTCGCCGACGCCCGCCACGAGGCCGGGGTGATCTTCGACGCGGCGGGCGCGCCCGTGCTGACGTACGCCCTCTTCGCCGACGGCCAGGCCGGTGCCGACGACTACGGCGCCACCCACCCGGCGGTCGAGGCCCGGGCCCGGATGGGCCGGCGCTTCCTCGCCGCGGTCGACCGCCTCACCGGCACCGGCGTCACCCACCGGCCGGCGGTGCAGCGGCCCAGCAACGGCGGCTGAGCGACGCGGACCTGCGCCATCGCGGCCCGCGCGGCGCGGTGGCGCAGATCCCGGCGCGGGTGGCCCCGAGCGTCGGGCCGGGGCCACCCGACCGCCGGCAGCCCCGCCGGAGGCCGGGCTACCGTGTACGACGGGACACGGCGGAGGGACGGCGATGGGCGCACCAGCGGAACGCACGGGAGTCGACGGGGCGCTCGGGCGCCGGCTGCGCGGGGCGGCGGGGCTGGCCGCGCTGGCCGGCCTGGCGTGGGTGGCCCGGGACGTGCCGGCTGCGCTCGGCGGCCGGCTCACCGGCGCGCGGGCGGAGCGGGCGGCGCGCTCGCCACAGTTCCGCGACGGCGCCTTCCGCAACCCGGGCGGCACCCGCTCGATGGCCGGCGCCCCCGACCGCAACCTGATCCGCGAGCTGATCTTCGGCAAGCAAAAGCGCCGCCCCAGCGCGCCCGTGCCGCTGCTGCGACCGGGCGCCGCCGCCCCGGCCGCCGACGCCGCGCGCGAGCTGAACGTCGTCTGGTACGGCCACGCCTCCGCGCTGATCGAGATCGAGGGCGGCAAGGTGCTGCTCGACCCGGTGTGGAGCGAGCGGTGCTCCCCGTCGACGCTGGTCGGCCCGCGCCGCCTGCACGAACCGCCCGTCCGCCTCGACGAGCTGCCCCCGGTCGACGCGATCCTCATCTCGCACGACCACTACGACCACCTCGACATGGCGACCGTCCAGGCGCTGACCGCCCTGCAGTCGGCGCCGTTCCTGGTGCCGCTCGGGGTGGGCGCGCACCTGGACCGGTGGGGCGTGCCGGCGGCACGGATCGTCGAGCTGGACTGGTCGGAGAGCCACCGGGTGGCCGGGCTGGAGATCACCGCCACCGCCGCCCAGCACTTCTCCGGCCGGGGGCTGCGCCGCGACGGCACCCTCTGGAGCTCCTGGGTGGTCGCCGGCGCGCACCGGAAGGTCTTCTACACCGGCGACTCCGGCTACTTCGACGGCTACGCCGAGATCGGCGAGCGGTACGGGCCGTTCGACGTCACGCTGATGCAGATCGGCGCGTACGACCGGGCCTGGCCGAGCATCCACATGTTCCCCGAGGAGGCCGTCGCCGCCCACCTCGACCTGCGCGGCGGGCTGCTCCTACCGGTGCACTGGGCGACGTTCAACCTGGCCCTGCACGACTGGTCCGAGCCGGTGGACCGGATCTGGGCCGAGGCGAAGGCCCGGGATGTACGGCTGGCCGTGCCCCGCCCCGGCGAGCGGGTGACGGTGGACGACCCGCCGGCCGTCGACGGCTGGTGGCAGGCGGTCGCCTGACCCGCGCGGGCGTGCTGCCGCTCCGGCTGGCGGCGCCCTTCAGAGGACGAAGGCGTCGGTCCAGAGCGCGCCGGAGCGGCCCGACAGGGAGTCGAGCATGGCGACCGCCTGGCCGTCGGTGAGCTGGGCGACGAAGTCGACGATCGCCCGCCCGCGGGCCCTGCCGATCCGGTCCGGCGTACGCGGGTGCAGCTCCGCCTCGGCCAGCTCCACCAGGTCGTGCAGCCGGCGCGGCAGCCGGGACTCCTCCTCGGGGTCGAGCAACCAGTCCAGCAGCGCCTCCACCAGGGTGCCCAGCAGGCGGGCCTGCCCGCGCTGGTGCAGGGCCAGGTCCGGCCGGGCCAGCACGAACCGGTGGTGGACGAACTTGAGCACCTGCACCTCGTGCCACTGCGCCGGGGCGAGCTGCACGTGGCCGGAGCGGACCGACGGCTGCTCGACCACCGTGATCGCGTCGACGAAGCGGGTGGTCCAGCGTGCGGAGAAACGGGCCACGTACTGCTCCGCCTCGATGGAGCCGTCGAAGGGCATCGCCAGCAGCCCCTCCACCAACTCCTCGCGGACGTGCTCGACAGCGGCGGCGAACGCGTCGTCGTCGGCGATCCAGGCGTCCTTGCGGTGCAGTTGCCGGCGCAGCCGCTCGATCGCCGAGCCGGGCCGGCGGGCCGCCGCGGCCAGCGCCGCGTCGGTGATGGCCCGGAAGTGCCCGCTCTCCCGCTGCCAGGCCATCAGCTCGGCGGCCACCGCGCCCTGCTGGAGCACCCCGACCCGGTAGAAGTCCTCCACGTCGTGGATCGCGTACGCGACGTCGTCGGCCGTGTCCATCACCGACGCCTCGACGGTCTGCTGCCAGTCCGGGATCCGGCCGACGAACGGCTCCCGGGCCTGCCGCAGGTCGTCGACCTCCGTCCGGTACGCCCCGAACTTCGACGAGCCGCTGCCCGGGTCGTCCGGCGGTGGGCTGGCGCCGCGCGGCGGCGGGTCCATCAGCCGGGGGTGCGGGTCCGGGTGGTCCAGCCGCGTCCACGGGTACTTCAGCATGGCTGCCCGTACCGCCGCCGTGAGGTCGAGGCCGGTGGTCGCCGCGCCGCGGATCTCGGTGCTGGTGACGATCCGGTACGACTGGGCGTTGCCCTCGAAGCCGTCGGTGAGCCCGAGCCGCTGCCGGGCCAGCCGGTCCAGCACCCGCTCCCCCAGGTGCCCGAACGGCGGGTGGCCGAGGTCGTGCGCGAGGGCGGCGGCCTCCACCACGTCCGGGTCGCAGCCGCCCAGCTTCTCCAGCAGGTCCCGGTGCTCGCCGTCGGCGGTGAGCCGCTCGGCGATCGCCCGGGCCACCTGGGCGACCTTGAGGCTGTGGGTCAGCCGGTTGTGCACCAGCAGGCCGGAGCCGCCGGGGCTGACCACCTGGGTCACGCCGTTCAGCCGGGCGAAGAACGGCGAGGCCACGATCCGGTCCCGGTCGGCCCGGAAGGGGCTGGCGGCGAGGTCGCCGAGGGCCCGGGCGCTGCCGCCGAAGAGCCGCCGGGCCCGCGGGTCCGCGGGAAATTCCATGATCGCCACGCTAGCGCAGCGCGTGCCGGCACGCCGAGGGTCACCGCCGGCACGCCGGGGCGGGGGCGGCGACGGCCGTCGGTCCGGGCCGGCACAATGCACAGCGGAACCCACACCGAAGGCGGATCGAGATCGTGACCCTCTCTGTTCATCAGCGGATCGCCGAGGAGCTCGGCGTCGCCGAGCGTCAGGTACGGGCGGCCGTGGAGCTGCTCGACGGCGGCGCCACCGTGCCGTTCATCGCCCGGTACCGCAAGGAGGCCACCGGCCTGCTCGACGACACCCAGCTGCGCACCCTGGAGGAGCGGCTGCGCTACCTGCGCGAGCTGGACGAGCGGCGCGCGGCGGTGCTGGAGTCGATCCGCGGCCAGGGCAAGCTCGACGAGGCCCTGGAAGCGCAGATCATGGCGGCCGACTCGAAGTCCCGCCTGGAGGACATCTACCTGCCCTACAAGCCCAAGCGCCGGACCCGGGCGCAGATCGCCCGCGAGGCGGGGCTGGAGCCGCTCGCCGAGTCGCTGCTGGCCGACCCGTCGCAGGACCCCCGGGAGGTCGCCGCCGGCTACGTCGACGCGGACAAGGGCGTCGCCGACCCCGCCGCCGCACTGGAGGGCGCCCGGGCCATCCTCATCGAGCGGTTCGCCGAGGACGCCGACCTGATCGGCACGCTGCGCGAGCAGATGTGGTCGCGGGGCCGGCTCGTCTCCCGCGTACGCGACGGGCAGGAGTCGGCCGGCGCGAAGTTCGCCGACTACTTCGACTTCGCCGAGCCGTACCCGAAGCTGCCCTCGCACCGGATCCTGGCCATGTTCCGGGGTGAGAAGGAGGGCGTGCTCGACCTGACCATGGAGCCCGAGGAGGCCGGCGAGGCCGACGCGGTGCCGACCGGGCCGAGCCGCTACGAGGCGGCGATCGCCGGGCGGTTCGGCATCACCGACAAGGGCCGGCCGGCGGACCGGTGGCTGGCCGACACGGTGCGCTGGGCGTGGCGCACGCGGATCCTCATCCACCTCGGCGCCGACCTGCGGATGCGGCTGTGGCAGGCGGCCGAGGAGGAGGCGGTGCGGGTCTTCGCCACCAACCTGCGGGACCTGCTGCTCGCCGCGCCGGCCGGCACCCGGCCCACGATGGGGCTGGACCCGGGCCTGCGCACCGGGGTGAAGGTGGCCGTGGTCGACGCCACCGGCAAGGTGGTCGCCACCGACACGATCTACCCGCACGAGCCGCGCCGGCAGTGGGACGCCTCGATCGAGACCCTCGCCCGGCTCGCCGGCGCGCACGGCGTCGAGCTGGTCGCCATCGGCAACGGCACCGCCAGCCGGGAGACCGACAAGCTGGCCGGCGAGCTGATCAAGCGGCACCCGCAGCTCAACCTCACCAAGGTGGTGGTCTCCGAGGCCGGCGCGTCGGTCTACTCCGCCTCCGCGTACGCCGCCCAGGAGCTGCCCGGGCTGGACGTCTCGCTACGCGGCGCGGTCTCCATCGCGCGTCGCCTCCAGGACCCGCTCGCCGAGCTGGTCAAGATCGACCCACGTTCGATCGGGGTCGGCCAGTACCAGCACGACCTGTCGGAGGTGAAGCTCTCCCGGTCGCTGGACGCGGTGGTCGAGGACTGCGTCAACGCGGTCGGGGTCGACGTCAACACCGCCTCCGCACCGCTGCTGACCCGGGTGTCGGGCATCGGCGCCGGGCTGGCGGAGAACATCGTGCTGCACCGCGACGCCAACGGGCCGTTCCGCACCCGGGCCGAGCTGAGGAAGGTCCCCCGCCTCGGCCCGAAGGCGTTCGAGCAGTGCGCCGGCTTCCTGCGCATCCCCGGCGGCGACGACCCGTTGGACTCCTCCAGCGTGCACCCGGAGGCGTACCCGGTCGTGCGCCGGATCCTGGCCAGCACCGGGCAGGACCTGCGCTCGTTGATCGGCAGGAGCACCATCCTGCGCGGGCTGCGGGCCACCGACTTCGTCGACGACACCTTCGGCCTGCCCACCGTCACCGACATCCTCGCCGAGCTGGAGAAGCCCGGGCGGGACCCGCGTCCGGAGTTCCGCACCGCCACCTTCGCCGAGGGCGTGGAGAAGATCAGCGACCTGACCCCGGGCATGGTGCTGGAGGGCGTGGTCACCAACGTGGCCGCGTTCGGCGCGTTCGTGGACGTCGGGGTGCACCAGGACGGTCTGGTGCACGTCTCGGCCATGTCCCGGACGTTCGTCAAGGACCCGCGCGAGGTGGTCAAGTCCGGCGACGTGGTCCGGGTCAAGGTGCTCGACGTCGACGTGCCCCGCAAGCGGATCTCGCTCACCCTCCGGCTCGAGGACGACGCGGAGACGGGCGCCGGGCGCGGCGGGCAGGGCGGAGTACGCGGTGACCGGGGCGCGTCGCGGGGCGGTCAGGGCGGCCCCGGCGGCGGACGCGGTCAGAGCGGTCAGCCGGGGCAGGGCGGCGGGCGCGGCAGCCGGGGTGCCCAGGGCGGCGGGCGCGGTGGCCAGGGCGGTCAGCCCGGGCACGGCGGCGGTCGGGGCGGGGCGGCGCGGCAGGGCCGTGGCGGAGCGGGGCCGGCGCCGACCAACGACGCCATGGCCGACGCGCTGCGCCGGGCCGGACTGGCCTGAGGCCCGCCAATCGGCCGGTCCGCCGGTCCGTCGGTCCGCAGGTCCGCAGGTCCGCAGGTCGGTCCGTCCGCCGGCCGGCCGGTCCGCCGGTCGGCCAGCGGACCGGCTCGTGCCGGCGGGGTCACGCCCCCGGGGGCGTGTGGGGCGCTCGGGATGCTCGGCGGCGTTCAGGGGTGCTCGGGGGTGCTCG
>NZ_JBPQTP010000171.1:0-9324 GCF_051386395.1 Micromonospora sp. URMC 106 | reverse complement strand
CGGGGGTGAGGTTCTGCTTGAGCTGGCCGGCACCCTGCAGGATCGCGATGCTCTTGGCCACCCGGCCGCTGTCCAGGGCGCCCAGCTGGGTGCCGGAGTTGCTGGACCGCACGTAGGCGGCCATCAGCTGGAGCTCGGCGGCGGCCGAGGCCACGTCGGCGGCGGGCACGTTCTTCTTCAGGATCTCGCCCGCCTCCTGCGGGTTGGTCAGCGAGTACTCGAGGCCCTTCATCAGGGCCTGCGTGAACCGCTTGACCATCTCGGGCTTCTCCTTGGCGATCTTCGAGGAGGTGATCAGCACGTTGCCGTAGAGGTCCTGCATCACGTTGCTGTACGGCAGCAGGACGGCCTTCTTCTTGGTCACCGTCTCGATGGTCGGCTGACCGACGACGAACTGGCCGATGCCGTCCACCGTGCCGGCGGCGAGCGTGCCCATCAGGGCCTGCGCCTCGCCGTTGACCCAGGTCACCTTGGTGGCGTCCACGCCGGCCAACCGGGCGTACGTCGGGAAGAGGTTGCGGACGACGGAGGTGGGGGTGTCGGCGAGCTTCTTGCCCTCCAGGTCCTTCGGCGACGCGATGCCCTTGCCCTCGACGGTGGCGATGGCGGCCATGGTGCGCTGCTGGATGGCGGCGACCGCGATGAAGTCCTTGGCCTGGCCGTTGCCGAGCTGGAGCAGCCCACCGGTGAGGTCGATCGGGCCGAAGTCGGCCTTCCCGCCGACGATCGTCTGGATCACCATGCCGGTGCCCTGGCCCGGCTTGATCTCGACGTCGAACCCGGCCTCCTTGAAGAAGCCCTTCTCCTTCGCGACCCAGGCGTAGGAGTCACGGCCGAAGTTGCCGAACGAGGTGAGGTAGGTCACCTTCTCCAGCGCCCCGCCCTTGCCGCCCTTGGCGTCGTCGCCGGAGTCCGAGCCGCCGCTGCACGCGGAGACCAGGGCGAGGGCGGTGGCCAGCGCGGCTGCGGCGACCGTACGGGTCAGCCTTCTCATCAGTGCACCATGTCCTTTCCGACCGGAGCGGCGCACCGCCGCCGGAGGGGTTGTCTGGCGGGCCGGCCGAGGGGTGAGGCCGGCGCCACCGTCGTGAGGGGACTCATCGCGGGCACAGCGTACGAGAAAAGACCCTTCGTGTTGCGAGGCGTATCGGGTTGCGGTACGGAAACAAACTCGCGCCGGCCTGGCCTGATGCGCCCAAATCCACTCGGGACGGGCTCCGGTCCACCCCGGACGGCTAGACGGCGACCGACGAGGGCTACCCTGTGCCGCGACTACTGATCGCCGACTCAGGGAGGCCGCCGGAGATGATCCGCCTGTCCGGGGTGTCCCGCACCTTCGACGGCCGCAGCGGCCGGGTGGAGGCGCTGCGCGGCATCGACCTGCACGTCGCCGACGGCGAGTTCGTGGCGGTGCTCGGCCGCTCCGGGTGCGGCAAGTCCACCCTGCTGCGCCTGATCGCCGGTCTCCTGCCGGTGTCCGACGGCGAGATCACCGTGGCCGGTACGCCGATCACCAAGCCCCGCCGCGACATCGCCATGCTCTTCCAGCGGCCGGCCCTGCTCCCCTGGCGCACCGTGCTGGACAACGTCCTGCTCCCGGTGGAGATCTTCGGCTGGAAGCGGGCGAAGCACCGCGAGCGCGCCCGGCAGCTGCTGGACCTCGCGGGGCTGGGCGGCTTCGAGAAGCGGCTGCCGCACGAGCTCTCCGGCGGCATGCAGCAGCGGGTCTCGCTGTGCCGGTCGCTGATCGGCGAGCCCCGGGTGATGCTGATGGACGAGCCGTTCTCCGCGCTCGACGCGCTCACCCGCGAGGAGCTCTCCGGCGAGCTCCAGCGGGTGCACATGGAGTCCCGGGCCACCGTCGTCTTCGTCACCCACTCGATCGACGAGGCGGTGCTGCTGGCCGACCGGGTGGTCGTGCTCAGCCCCCGGCCCGGCCGGATCCGCAAGGTGGTCGACGTCGACATCCCCCGGCCGCGCACCCTCGGCCGCAACGCGCACCTGGCGGACGTCGCCCGGGTCAGCGCCGACCTGCACGAACTCCTCATGGAGCGGGATCTGCCGGCGACGGCCGGCGCGGAGGGACGATGAGCATGCGGGTTTCCGTCTTCACGGAGCCGCACCGGGGCGCCAGCTACGACGACCAGCTCCGCTTCGCCCGGCTGGTCGAGGCCGGCGGTTTCGAGGGTTTCCTCCGCGCCGACCACTACCAGGCGATGGGCGACGAGCCGGGGCTGCCCGGCCCGACCGACGCGTGGCTGACGCTGGCCGCGCTGGCCCGGGAGACCACCCGGATCCGGCTCGGCACCCTGGTCACCTCGGCCACCTTCCGGCTGCCCGGCCCGCTGGCGGTGATGGTGGCCCAGGTCGACCAGATGAGCGGTGGCCGGGTCGAGCTGGGCATCGGCGCCGGCTGGTACGAGCGGGAGCACACCTCCTACGGCATCCCGTTCCCGGGCGTCGGGGAGCGCTTCGACCGGCTGGCCGAGCAGCTGGAGGTCGTCACCGGGCTGTGGCGGACCCCGCCGGGCGAGACGTACAGCTTCACCGGCGACCACTACCGGCTGGTGGACGCCCCCGCCCTGCCGAAGCCGGTGCAGGTGCCCGGCCCACCGATCATCGTGGGTGGACGCGGCCCGAAGCGCACCCCCGAGCTCGCCGCCCGGTACGCCGACGAGTTCAACATGCCGTTCAAGACCGTCGAGGAGACCGCCGAGGCGTACGAGCGGGTGCGGGAGGCCTGCGACCGGACCGGCCGGGCGGAGTCGGGGCGCGCCCCGCTGACGCTCTCCGCCGGGATCGTGGTCGCGATCGGCCGCACCGACGCCGAGGCGCAGCGCCGGGCCGCCCCGCTGCACGTGAAGAGCGCGCTGCCCCCGGAGGATCCGGTGGTCGGCTCGCCCGCGCAGCTCGTCGACCGGATCGGCGAGTTCGCCGCGATCGGCGCCACCCGGGTGCACCTGCGGCTGATCGACCTCGCAGACCTCGACCACCTGGAGCTCATCGCCGCCGAGGTGCTCCCCCGACTGGACGGAACCCGATGACCGACGCGCAGCTCGAACTCGGCCCGGTGGGCCAGGAGATCGTGTACGAGAACGACCGGGTCCGGGTGTGGCACATCCGGCTCGAGCCGGGCGAGCAGCAGCCGCTGCACCGGCACGACCACCCGTACCTGGTGGTGGCGGTCCAGGGCGCGAAGAACGTCGTGCAGACGGTCGACGGAACCAGGATCGACGCCGACGAACCGACCGGCGGGGTGGTCTACCGGGACCCGGGCGCCGTGCACACGCTCACCAACGTCGGCGACACGACGTACCTGGCGCGTCTGGTCGAGTTGAAGTAACCGCTGGCCGGGCGGGCCGGACCCGCTCGCGGCGCGCCGGTGGCGACCGGCCCAGCAGGTGCGTAACGTGCCGGACATGGCCTTTCGGACCTGGGGCAGACTGCTGCTCACGGCGCTCGCGGTGAGCCTGCTGGCCGGCGCCGGTCAGCTCGGCGTCGCGTTCGGCCTCGGCATCGTCCGGCTCACCGGCACCTTCACCGGCGCCACCGTCAACCAGTGGCCGGCCCAGCTCGTCTGGGCGGGCTGGTTCGCCGCGAACGCCGCCGTGGTCGGCGCGGTGCTCACCGAGCGCCTGGCCCGCCGGGACGGGTTGGCGACCGGCACCGGGCACCACCTCGCCGTCGCCGGCGCGGCCGCGCTGGGCGCCACCGTCGTGGCGCCACTCTGCATGCAGCCCGCCCGGGCCGCCGAACTCGTCTCGATGGACCCGGTCTGGGCCGTCGGCATCTGCGCGGTCCTCGGCGCGCTGGCCGGCGCGGGCGCCGCGCTCGCCGTCCTGCTCCAGCCGCCGGTGGGATGGAACATGGCGGCTGTCGCGGGCGCGGTCTGGCTGCTGGCGCTGCTGTCGGCGGCGCCGTCGCTCGCCTCGGCCGGCCAGCTGCCCACCGTACGGCTGGGAGTGCTGGAGCCGGCCTGGCTCGACGCCGGCGCGGCCCAGCGGCTGGCCCTGGTGATCCTGCCCTTGGTGGCGCTGCTCTCGGGCGCGGCGACCGGCGGGCTGGCCCGGTGGCGCGGCCACCCGCCGCTGGTCAGCGGCGCGACGGGGGTGGCGGGTCCGGTGCTGGTGGCGTTCGCCTACCTGACCGCCGGCCCGGGCGACGCGGCCGACCGCTACCAGCTCACGCCCTACTACGCGGCGTTGCTCGCGGTGGCCGCCGGCGCGCTCGGCTCGGCCGCCGCCGCGCTGCTGCGCTGGCCGCTCGTCGCGCGCACCGCCCCCACCGGCGCCATCGAGCCGACCGACATCCTGCGCCCGCTGCCCGCCGGCCCCGCGCTGCCGCACGCCCCGACGCCGGCCGCCGACGCCGACGAGCCGGCGACGGTCGACCTGGCCGACGCCGGGCTCCGGGCCGCCGCCCGACCCGGGGGTACGACCTCCGGCGGGACCGCCGACGCCCCGTCGCCCCGGACCGCCCCGGCGCACTGGGACTGGCAGGTCGGCGGCACCACCGCGTCGACGCCCGCCGCTGCGGCCCCGGCGGCCGCCGAGCCGGACCGGACCGCCGGATCGCCACCCCTGACGGACGAGGGCGCGCCGCAGTCGGCCGGTTCGCTGGCGACCACGGACGCGGCGCGCCCGGCCGGACCACCAGCCGTCGCGCACACGGCGCAGCCGGCCGGCGCACCGGCGACGGACGCGGCGCGCCCGGCGGGGTCGGCCGAGGCCGCAGCCTCCGCCGCGCGCGACGACGCCGACGAGGGCACCGTGACCCGGCCGGATGCCGGCGAAGGCGGCGTGACCCGGCCGGACGCGGGCGAGCGGTTCCGGGCCGCGCCGGCCGTCGCCGGGCAACCACCGGCCACGCCGGACGCCGGCGAGCAACCACCGGCCACGCCGGTGGTCCCGGCCGCCGCGCCGCCCCCGGCCGCCGGGGTTGCCGTGCCCGCCGAGCAGCCGACCGCCCCTGCCACCACCGCCGCCCCAGCCGCTCCCAAGCCCCGCCGCACCCGCAAGCCCCGCGCGACGCGGCAGCCGGCGACCGCAGCGGCGGAGAGCGTCGGCCCGGCGCCGTCCACCACCGACTCACCGGCAGCGAACGACTCCCCCGCCGTGCCGGCGACTGCTCCCCCGGCGGTCACCGGGGCCGCCTCGCCGGACGCTCCGGTTCCGTCCGGCCCTCCGGCCACGCCGGCGACCCCGGCCGCGGCACCGACCGGCGCTCCGCCCGATCTCCCGGCCGGCGGCCCGGCCGCCGATGTGCCGGTGCCGCCGCAGGTCGGCGCACCGGTCGTCCCGGCCGTACCCGACCCGTCGTCGCCCACCACCGGGACGCCCACCCCGCGCCCGTCCCGCGACCCGGCCCCCGCACCGGTGGTGCCGGGCGGCCCCGGTACGAGTCCTGGGGACGGCACCGACACGACGATCGGGGACGGCACCGGGGTGCCGGAGCAGGACGGCGCGGGTCCGCGCCGGGCGCCGCTCTTCCCGGCTGACGGGGCGGCACCCGGCGGGGCCGGCGAGCCGGCATCCGCGCTCCGGCCGGCCTGGCGACCCGCTCCCGCGTGGCCGGCACCGCCCCGGGTCGGGCCCGAGGACGCCGCCGAACCGCCGCGCCCGGCCGCCGGGGAGCCCACGCCCGAGCCGGCGCCCCGGCCCCGGCACCTGGCCCCGGTGCCCGACCAGACCCGGGCGGCGAACTGGGACGCCCTCGCCACCGCCCGACGCGGCGGCCCCGCACCGGTCGAGGCCGCGGCCGGGAACGGCACGCCGGTCGCCGAGGCGCCGGACGCCGACGACGCCTCCCCGACGGAGCAGCCCGGCGGACGGGCCCGGGGACGGCTGGGGCTGTTCCGGCGCAACCGGTCCCGGGCCGAGGACGCCACCGGCGACCGGGAGCCGGAGCCGCTGCCGGCGCAGGACGAGGAGTACGTGGACTGGGTCACCGGCCTCAGCAGGCCGATCCCCGACAACGAGCCCGAACAGGAGAGCGGCCGGCGGTCGTTGCGCTCCACCGGCCGCCACCACCGCGACTGACCCCGGCGACCCCCGTCACCGGCCGACGGGGCGGCCCACCCCGGCCCCGACGGGACGGCCCACCCCGGCCCCGGCGGGGCGGGCCGCCGTGCGGGATCACGCCAGCGGCAGGTAGACCCGGCCACCGGAGGAGACGAACTCCTCCGACTTGTCCTGCATGCCGCGCGCCGCGTACTCCTTGAGCTCCTGGGTGATCTTCATGGAGCAGAACTTCGGTCCGCACATCGAGCAGAAGTGGGCCGTCTTCGCCGGCTCCGCCGGCAGCGTCGCGTCGTGGTACGACCGCGCGGTCTCCGGGTCCAGCGAGAGGTTGAACTGGTCCTCCCAGCGGAACTCGAACCGCGCCTTGGACAGCGCGTCGTCCCACGCCTGCGCGCCGGGGTGCCCCTTGGCCAGGTCGGCGGCGTGCGCCGCGATCTTGTACGCGATCACGCCGGCCTTCACGTCGTCCCGGTCCGGCAGCCCCAGGTGTTCCTTCGGGGTCACGTAGCAGAGCATCGCGGTGCCGAACATCCCGATCATCGCGGCGCCGATCGCCGAGGTGATGTGGTCGTACGCCGGGGCGATGTCCGTGGTCAGCGGGCCGAGCGTGTAGAAGGGCGCCTCGTGGCACCACTCCTGCTGGAGGTCCACGTTCTCCTTGATCTTGTGCATCGGCACGTGGCCCGGACCCTCGATCATCACCTGCACGTCGTACTCCCAGGCGACCTTCGTCAGCTCGCCCAGGGTGCGCAGCTCGGCGAACTGCGCCTCGTCGTTGGCGTCCGCGATCGAGCCGGGGCGCAGCCCGTCGCCGAGCGAGAACGTCACGTCGTAGCGGGCCAGGATCTCGCACAGCTCGCGGAAGTTGGTGTAGAGGAAGTTCTCCTCGTGGTGCGCCAGGCACCAGGCAGCCATGATGGAGCCGCCCCGTGACACGATCCCGGTCACCCGGTCCACCGCCAGCGGCACGTACGGCAGCAGCACCCCGGCGTGCACCGTCATGTAGTCGACGCCCTGCTCGGCCTGCTCGATGACGGTCTCCCGGAACACCTCCCAGCTCAGCTTCACCGGGTCGCCGCCGACCTTCTCCAGCGCCTGGTAGATCGGTACGGTGCCGATCGGCACGGGCGAGTTCCGCACGATCGCCTCGCGGGTCTCGTGGATCCGTTTGCCCGTCGACAGGTCCATCACCGTGTCCGCGCCCCACCGGGTCGCCCAGGTCAGCTTCTCCACCTCCTCGGCGACCGACGAGGTGACCGCGGAGGTGCCGATGTTGGCGTTCACCTTCACGAGGAACGCCTTACCGATGATCGCCGGCTCGCACTCGGGGTGGTTGACGTTGAGCGGCAGCACCGCCCGCCCGGCCGCGATCTCGTCCCGGACGAACTCCGGTGCCATCCCCTCCCGGATCGCCACGAACTCCATCTCCGGCGTGACTACGCCCGCCCGCGCGTACGCGAGCTGGGTGGGCCGCCGCCCGTCGGCGCCGGCGAGCGGGGTGCCCGCGCCGCGCACCGGGGCCACGTCGCCGCGCTCGGCGATCCACGGTCCCCGCAGCGGCGGCAGCCCGACCTCGGGATCGGAGCCGGGTCCGGAGGTGTCGTAGAGCCGGAGCGGCGGGTTGTCCCCGGTCAGCTCCACCTCGGCGAACGGCACCCGGACGTCCGGCCGGGCCCCCTCCACGTAGACCTTTCGACGTGCCTGCATGACAGCCTCCCTGGTGATCAAGCGGACCAGCCGAAGTGGTCCAGCGGGCCGCGTCCCGCGCCCAGCTCCCAGTCCCGCGCGCCGGTCAGCGCGCGGAAGACGTACTCCTTGGCGGCGGCGACCGCCGTCGGCACCGGGTCGCCCAGCGCCAGCCGGACGGCGATCGCCGCCGAGAACGAGCACCCCGTGCCGTGGTTGTGCCGGGTGGCGACCCGGGGCGCGCGGAGCAGCGTGGTGACCCCGTCGCCGTGCAGCACGTCGACCGCCTCGCCGTCGGAGTCCACGTCGCCGCCGGTCACCACCACGTGCTCCGGCCCGCCGGCGGCCAGCGCCTCCGCCGCGGCCACCATCTCCTCGACCGTGGTCACCGGGCGTCCGGTGATGGCCGCGGCCTCCGCGCGGTTCGGCGTCGCCACGCGGGCGTACGGCAGCAGCCGCTCGACCGCCGTCACCACGCCGAGCCGGTGCCCGCTGGTGGCGACGAGCACCGGGTCGACGACGAGGTGCGGCAGCCGACCGTCCCGGGCCGCGTCGGCGACCGCGTCGGCGATCGCCGGGGTGCCGAGCATGCCCGTCTTGACGGCCCGGACGCTGAAGTCGGCGAGCACGCTGTCGAGCTGCTCGGTGACCGTCCGGGGCGGCAGCGGCAGGACGGCGTCGACGCCCCTCGTGTTCTGCGCGGTGATCGCGGTGACCACGCTGGTGCCGTACGCGCCGAGGGCCGCGAAGACCTTGAGGTCGGCCTGGATGCCGGCCCCGGCGCCGGAGTCGGATCCGGCGATGGTGAGCACGGTCGTCGGGGTCATCGTTCCTCTCCCGTGGTGGCGGACGGGAGCTCGGGCCTGGCCTGCGCGGTCGTGGCGGCGAGTGCCGCGTCGGCGGCTGCCGTGAGGGTGGCTGCCGCCGCCTCGGGGTCGTCCGCGCGCATGATCGCGCCGAGCACCGCCACGCCCACGGCTCCCGCCTCGACGCAGGAGACCAGCTGCTCCGGGCTCTGCACTCCGCCGAGCGCCAGGACCGGCACGGGGCTGTGCAGGATCAGCTCGCCGAGCCCGTCCGGGCGCAGCGGCGGGCCGTAGCCGGGTTTGGTGCTGGTCGGATAGACGGGTGAGAGGGTGGCGTAGTCCTCGGTGGTGAGCCTCGCCAGCTCGGCCCGGTCGTGACAGGAGCGGCCGACCAGGCGCAGGCGCGGCGGCGGGTACGGCCCTGCCGACGGCAGGTGCACCGCGTCCCCGCCGAGGGGGTCGGGGCCGGCGACGATCAGGGTGCCGCCCGCCTCGGCCAGGATCGGGCACAGGTCGGCGGCGAGGGCGACGCGCTCGGCACGGGGCAGGTCCTTCTCCCGCAGCACCACCCAGCGCACACCGCCGGCCACCGCCCCGGCCACCACCTCGACCAACGGCCGCCGCGCCTGCCACCGGTCGGTCAGCAGCACGACACCGGACGGACGCGGCGCGTCGTTGGCGACCGGCGGCACACCGCCCGAGATCTTGGTAGCCACGGGCCCCTCCAGGGGCCGTTTCCTGCCAAGATCCGCAAGGGCCGAGGCCGCAGCCGAGGCAGCAGCAGCAACCGGGGGCGGAGGACTGGTGGGGGC
>NZ_JBPQTP010000170.1:0-9687 GCF_051386395.1 Micromonospora sp. URMC 106 | reverse complement strand
GCCCCCCGCCCCCGAGGAGCCCGCGGCCGACGACGACGAGCCGGAACGCCCGAAGCGCCGGCCGGTGCGCGCCGCCGCGATGACGTTGGCGCTGCTGGTGCTCCTCGGCGGGGCGGTCTTCGGCGGCTGGAGCTACACCCAGCGGCAGTACTACGTCGGCGCGACCGAGGACGGCCAGGTCGCGGTGTTCCGGGGGATCCAGGGCGAGATCGCCGGCATGGACCTCTCCACCGTGCACTCCACCAGCCCGGCCGACCTGGACGACCTCACCCTGGCCGCCCAGGAGCAGGTGAAGCAGGGCATCCCGGCCAAGAGCGCGCCGGACGCCGCGCGCCGGCTGGCCGAGCTGACCAGCGACAGCCCCACGAACCCGAACCTGAAGCCGACCTGCCCGCCCAGCCCGAGCGCGGTGGCCGTCACCACCAGCCCGACGCCGACCGGGGGCCCGGCGACGCCGCGCCCCACGGCCAGCGGCAGCCCGGCGGCCAGCGGCCGTCCGACGACGCCGGCCGCGTCGACCACCACGCCCGACGCCCTGCCCTCCGACACCGTCTCGCCGACGCTCGATCCGGCCGCCTGTCGGTCGCCGGAGTGAGCGTCGGCTCGAATCCGAGGACGATCCGTGACCGCAGCGGCCACCCCGGCACCCTCGCCCGCCACCACGGGCGAGCAGCCCGGCGTGCGCCTGGCCCGGTCCCGGCGTAACGCCGAGCTATCGCTGCTGCTGCTGGCCATGGTGCTGGTGGCCGCGTACGGGGCGATGGTCGAGGCGAACGTGCTCGACACGGTCACCGCCGACTTCTGGATGCCGGCCGCCGCGCTCACGGCGGTCTTCCTCGGCCTGCACCTGGTGATCCGGTTCCTGGCGCCCTTCGCCGATCCGGCCCTGCTGCCGGCGGTCGCGCTGCTCAACGGCATCGGGGTGGGCTTCCTGCGCCGGCTCGACCTGGGCAGCGCCGCCCCCGCCGAGCGGGCGGACCTGGCCGTCTTCGCCGGCAACGGTGGCCGGCAACTGGCCTGGACGCTCCTCTCGGTGATCCTCGCGGCGGGGCTGCTCGTCGTGATGCGCGACCATCGCTCGATCTCCCGCTACGCGTACACCCTGGGGCTGGCCGGCATCGTGCTGGTGATGATCCCGGCGGTGCTGCCGAGCCGGTTCTCCGAGATCAACGGCGCGAAGCTGTGGATCAAGTTCGGCGACAGCTTCTCGATCCAGCCCGGTGAGTTCGCCAAGCTGGCGCTGCTGGTCTTCTTCGCCTACTACCTCGTCCGCAAGCGCGAGGTGCTGTCGCTGGCGAGCCGCCGCTTCCTCGGCATCGACTTCCCGCGCGGGCGCGACCTCGGCCCGGTGGTCGCGGTCTGGCTGGTCAGCGTCCTGGTCCTCGTCTTCGAGAAGGACCTGGGCACCTCGCTGCTCTACTTCGGCATGTTCGTGGTGACGCTCTACATCGCCACCGAGCGGGTCAGTTGGCTGCTCATCGGCCTGGTGCTCTTCTTCGGCGGCGCCTATCTGGCGTACGTCCTCGGCGACATCGTCGGCGGGCCGTTCGCCAACTTCTACCTGCGGGCGCAGATCTGGCTGGACCCGTTCGCCGATCCCTACGAGGACGGCTATCAGCTGGTGCAGGGGCTGCTCGCGCTCGGCACCGGGGGCCTGTTCGGCGCTGGCCCGGGCGGTGGTCAGCCCGGCCTGCTGCCCGAGGTGCAGAACGACTTCATCTTCGCCGGCATCGGCGAGGAGATCGGGCTGTTCGGCCTCTCCGCGCTGCTCGTCGTCTACCTGCTCATCGTCGAGCGGGGGCTGCGGGCGGCGCTGGCGGTCCGCGACTCGTTCGGCAAGCTGCTGGCCGGCGGCCTGGCGTTCACCCTCGGGCTCCAGGTCTTCGTGATCGTCGGCGGCATCAGCAAGCTCATCCCGCTGACCGGCCAGACCACCCCGTTCCTCTCCGCCGGTGGCTCCTCGCTGATGGCCAACTGGCTGCTCATCGCGGTCCTGCTCCGGGTCTCCGACGGGGCCCGCCGCCCCGTCACGGGCGCGGGCGGCAAGGCGGCCCGACCGTCCGGCGGCCCGCCGGAGCAGCTGCACGGTGCCCCCACGGAGGTGATCAGGCCGTGAACGCACCCCTGCGCCGCGCCGGCGTCGTCGTCATGGTCCTCTTCGGGTTGCTCTTCGCGAACCTGAACTGGATCCAGGCCTACAAGGCCGACGAATACCGCAACAGCGACTACAACGGCCGGGTCCAGGTCGCCGAGTACGAGCGCAAGCGCGGCAACATCGAGGCCGGCGGCACGGCGCTCGCCACCAGCAAGGAGACCAGCGGCGAGCTGAAGTACCGCCGCACCTACCCGGCCGGCGCGAAGTACGCGCACGTCCTGGGCTACAAGCCGGTCAACCTGGCCGACACCGGCATCGAGAGGTTCGAGAACGACTTCCTGGCCGGCACCAGCGACGCGCTGATCGCCAACCGGGTCAAGGACATGTTCACCGGCGACGAGACCGGCGGCGGCAACGTGCTGCTCACCCTCTCCAGGCGGGCGCAGGACGTCGCGTACGAGCAGTTGCGCAACAACCGCCTGGACGTGCCGAAGGGGGCGGCGGTCGCCGTCGACCCGCGTACCGGCGCGGTGCAGGCGCTGGTCTCCATTCCCAGCTACGATCCCAACCCGCTGGCCAGCCACGACACCAACGAGGCGACGGCCGCGTACAACAAGCTGGAGCAGGACGCGGCCGGCCCGCTGAAGAACCGGGCCCTGGGCGAGGTGCTGCCGCCGGGCTCCACCTTCAAGATCGTGGTGGCCGCCGCGGCGTTGGAGAACGGCGTCGGTCAGGGCACCGAGATCCCGGCGGGCTCCAGCTACACCCCGCCGACCTCCGGCACGCCGATCCGCAACGCGGCGGCGAGCATCTGCCCCGAGTCCGAGGTCACCCTGATGAACGCGGTGACCGAGTCGTGCAACACCGGCTTCGCGCAGCTCGGCGTCCGGCTCGGCGCGGACAAGATCAAGGAGAAGGCCCGGCAGTTCGGCTTCGAGCAGGAGGACCTCACCGTCGGCCAGCTCGGCGAGGGCGGTCACCCGGTGGCGGCCAGCCGCACCGGCAGCATGGAGAACACCGACGGCGGCGACGACCCGGCCGCGCTCGCGCAGTCCTCCATCGGCCAGCGCGACGTCCGGATGACCCCGCTGCAGGGAGCCATGATCGCCGCGTCGGTCGCGCACAGGGACGGCACCCAGATGCGGCCGTACGTGGTGCGCCAGCTCCTCGCCCCGGACCGCACCACGAGCTACTACACCGCCAAGCCGCGGGAGCTGCGCCAGCCGATCAGCGGACAGGTCGCCGGCGACCTGCGGGAGATGATGGTCAGCGTCGTCGAGAACGGCACGGGCCGGAACGCCCAGATCGACGGCTACACCGTCGGCGGCAAGACCGGCACCGCCCAGTCCGCGCCGGACCGTCCCGACCACGGCTGGTTCATCGGCTTCGCCCTCGACAAGGACGGCAACCCGGTCTCCGCGGTCTGCGTGGTGCTGGAGCAGGCGGGGCCGGGTGGCAGCGCCGAGGCGGCCCGGATCGCCGGGCAGATCATGCGGGCCGCCATCGCCGACCCCGGGGGCCGCTGACATGCTCAGCCCGGGGGTGCAGCTCGGCAACCGCTACCGCCTCGACGAGCGGATCGCCAGCGGCGGCATGGGCGACGTCTGGCGCGGCACCGACCAGGTGCTCGGCCGGACGGTCGCGGTCAAGAGCCTGCTCCCCGCGCTGCTCGACGACCCGGACTTCGCCGAGCGGTTCCGCGGCGAGGCCCGCACCATGGCGACGATCAACCACCCCGGCGTGGTCGACGTCTACGACTTCGGCAACGACCAGCAGATCGCCTTCCTGGTGATGGAGTACGTGGAGGGCGACGCGCTGTCGGCCACCCTGGCCCGGGTCGGCCGGCTGACGCCGGCCCGCACGATGGCGCTGGTCGCCCAGGCCGCCGACGCGCTGCACGCGGCGCACGTGAAGGGCATCGTGCACCGGGACGTGAAGCCGGGCAACCTGCTGGTCCGGCCCAACGGCACGCTGGTGCTCACCGACTTCGGCATCGCCCGGTCGGACCTGGTCGCCCAGCTCACCGCGGCCGGCTCGGTGCTCGGTACCGCCTCGTACATCTCCCCGGAGCAGGCCACCGGCGGGGTCGCCACGCCCGCCTCGGACGTCTACGCGCTCGGCGTGGTCGCGTACCAGTGCCTGGCCGGCCGGCGCCCCTTCGAGGGCGACAACCCCCTCGAGATCGCCATGCGGCACGTCCGGGAGGCCCCCCGCCCGTTGCCCGCCGACATCCCGCCGCAGGTCCGCGCCGTGGTGGAGCGGGCGCTGGCGAAGGACCCGGCGGCCCGCTGGCCCAGCGCCGCGGCGCTGGCCGGGGTGGCGCGGCAACTGAAGGCCCAGCTCTCCCAGCAGGCCCGTGCCGGTGGCCGGCCGATCTCCGCCGCCCCGGCGTCGCCGGCGGCCCCGCCCGGCCGCGCCCAGGTGCCGGCGCCGACGGCGCGCCCGCCCGCGGCGGCGCCCCGTCCGGCCGTCGCGCCGCATCGCCCCACGGTGGTCGCGCCCGCCGCGGCGGTGTCCCGCCCGCCCGTCGCCCCGCCGGGCTATCCGCGCGGCGCGGCGCCCGTGCCGCCGGCCCGCCCGATGGCGTACGCGGGGCAGGCCGCTCCTCCGGCGCCCCAGCCGGGTGGGCGACGGTCCCGGCCCGGGATGGTGTTCCTCGCCATCATCCTGGCCGTACTGGTCCTCGTCTGCTCCGGCGTGATTTCCTACAACCTGCGGGAGAGGTCGCAGCAGTCCGGCGCAGCCGACGCGGTCCTCCCGCGGACGGTGACGTCCGGCGCGCTGCGGCCCGACGGACGCGACGATCCGGCCGGGACGTCGTACCGTCGACAGGAACTGCCCCGGTCGGGCGGCGACGAGACGACGAGCGAAGGACGACAGACGCGATGACAGCGCAGGCCCGCCTGCTCGGTGGCAGGTACCAGGTCGGCGAGCTCCTCGGCTATGGCGGCATGGCCGAGGTGCACCGCGGTCGCGATCTCCGGCTCGGTCGGGACGTCGCGATCAAGATGCTCCGGACCGACCTCGCCCGGGACGCCACCTTCCAGATGCGGTTCCGCCGCGAGGCGCAGAACGCCGCGTCCCTCAACCACCCGGCGATCGTCGCCGTCTACGACACCGGCGAGGAGACCGCGCCGACCGGCGAGACGCTGCCGTTCATCGTGATGGAGTTCGTCAACGGGCGGACCCTCAAGGAGGTCCTCGGCGTCGAGGGGCGGCTCCAGCCGCGCCGGGCGCTGGAGATCTGCGCCGACATGTGCGCGGCGCTGGAGTTCAGCCACCGGCACGGCATCATCCACCGGGACATCAAGCCCGGCAACGTGATGCTCACCCAGACCGGCCAGGTCAAGGTGATGGACTTCGGCATCGCCCGGGCGCTGGCCAGCGGCGCCACCACGATGACGCAGACCAGCGCGGTGATCGGCACGGCGCAGTACCTCTCGCCGGAACAGGCGCGGGGCGAGGCGGTCGACGCCCGCTCCGACGTCTACGCCGCCGGCTGCGTGCTCTTCGAGCTGCTCTGCGGGCATCCCCCGTTCGTGGGCGACAGCCCGGTCAGCGTGGCCTACCAGCACGTGCGGGAGGCCCCGCCGACGCCGAGCGACATCAACCCGGACGTGAACCCCGCGGTCGACGCGATCGTGCTCAAGGCGCTGTCGAAGAACCCGCTCAACCGCTACCAGAGCGCCGGCGAGATGCGGGCCGACCTGCTCCGCGCGGCGGCCGGCCGCCCGGTGCTGGCCACCCCCGTACTGCCGCAGGACGAGACGACGCGGGTCGTCCCGGGCGGCGCGGGCTACCCGGCCGCCGCCGGCGGCGCTCCGCAGACCCGGCAGATCCCCGCCCGGGTCGGCGACCCGCGTCGGCGCAAGGCGTCGTCCTGGCTGATCGCCACGTTCGCCGCGGTGGGCGTGCTCGCGGTGATCGCCCTCGCCGCCGCCCTGCTCAACCAGCGCGGCGACGACCGGGTCACCGTCCCCACGGTGACCGGCCTGACCCAGCAGGAGGCGTTCACCCGGATCGAGCAGGCCCAACTGGTGCCCAAGGCGGGCGAGCAGGTCTTCAACGCCACCTGCAAGAAGGGCGAGGTGGTCAACCAGACGCCGGCTGCCAACTCTCCCCTGGAGCCCAACCGGGAGGTCGTCGTCCAGGTCTGCGGCGGCCCGGCCACGAAGGCCATTCCGACCGGCCTCAAGGGCTCCACCTATGAGAGTGCCGAGAAGCGCCTGAAGGACGAGGGCTTCGACGTCAAGAGGGTGGAGAAGGACAGCCCGCAGCAGGAGGGCATCGTCTTGGGGGTGTCGCCCGAGGAGGGGAAGCAGGTCGCCGAGGGGGCCGAGGTCACGCTCACCGTCTCCAAGGGCAACGTCGCCCGGGTGCCCAACGTGGTCGGCTCCACCGAGGACGACGCCAGGGAAGAGCTGGAGGACGCCGGCTACGACGTCGACGTCGAGCAGGGCCGGGAGGTGCCGGCGGCCGAGGCCGGCCGGGTCCTCTCGCAGGACCCGCGACCGGGCTCGAACCTCGCGAAGGGCAAGACCGTGACCATCGTGGTCAGCGTCCCGCAGGTCGACCCGACGCCGACCGACTCGCCGAGCCCGACGCCCAGCGCCACGTCCTCCACGCCCTCTGGGGGCGGCGGTGGCTTCCCGCTGCCGACCACCCCGCCGGGCCGGCTCCCCGAGCAGTGACCCGCGGCGGGTGACCCGTGCGAACCGGTGGCGGCGACACCTGACCCGTGCGGCGGTCGTCGGCCTGGCCGCGCTGCTCCTGGCCAGTCTTCCCTGGCTGTGGACGACGGTCGCGGCTCGCGGCCACGTCCACGACGAGGCCGACGCGCCGGCCGCCGACGTGGTGATCGTCCTGGGCACCGCGGTGGCGGCGGACGGACGCCGACCCGGGGACCGGCTCACCGGCCGTTTGGAGACCGCCGCCGAGCTGGTGAAGAGCGGGCGTGCCCGGGTGGTCCTCGTGTCGGGCGACGGGGGCGGCACGTCCGGCGACGAGCCGGCGGTGATGACCGCCTACCTGACCGAGCGGCTTGGCGTCGACCCGCGTCGCGTCGTGGCCGACCCGTTCGGTTTGGACACGTACGACAGCTGTGCCCGGGCACGCGAGGTGTACGGAGTCGAGCGGGCCCTGATCGTGACCCAGTCCTACCACCTGTCCCGGGCGGTGACGCTGTGCCGACACCTCGGCGTCGAGGCCGAGGGGGTGACTGCCCGCTGTCCCGGCTGCGGTCCCGCCCTGCTCGTCGGGAAGGCGGCCCGCGACTACCTCGCCAGCGGCAAGGCGGCGTGGGACGCGGTGCGTCGCAGGCCGCCCGCGGTCCGCTCGCCGGCGGACCCGGCAGTCCAGGACGCGTTGCGGGGCTGACCGTCCGGCCCTGAAGGCCGGCGGCGCCGGGCCGCCTCAGCCGGCGGCGAAGGCGGCGCGGCGGCGGGCGTCCACCTCGGCGGCCAGCTCCGGGGCCCGCTCCAGCGCCGCCGGGTGGCCGCAGGCGGCGAGCCAGTTCGCCAGCATCAGGTGGCCGCCCTCGGTCAGCACCGACTCGGGGTGGAACTGGACGCCCTCGATCGGCAGCGTCCGGTGGCGCATCGCCATCACCACGCCCGAACCGGTCCAGCCGGTGACCTCCAGCTCCTCGGGCAGCGTCTCGGGCAGCACCGCGAGCGAGTGGTAGCGGGTCGCGGTGAACGGGTCCGGCAGGCCGGCAAGCACCCCGACGCCCTGGTGGCGGACCTCGGAGGTCTTGCCGTGCAGCAACTCGGGGGCGCGGGTCACCGTCGCGCCGAACGCCTCGCCGATCGCCTGGTGCCCGAGGCAGACGCCGAAGATCGGCAGCTCGCCCGCGTACCGGCGGATGACGTCGAGGCAGATGCCGGCCCGGTCGGGGCTGCCCGGACCGGGCGAGAGCAGCACGCCGGCCGCCCCGACCCTCCCCACCTCGGCGACGTCGATCTCGTCGTTGCGCCGGACCTCGCAGTCGACGCCGAGCTGGCCCAGGTACTGCACGAGGTTGAACACGAACGAGTCGTAGTTGTCGATCACCAGGACACGCATCAGGGGCTCACTCGTCCGGGGAGGCGGGCGGGGTGTTGTTCCGCTCGGTGTCGTACGGCAGGTCGTGCTCGTCGCCGGGCGGGGCGTCGCCGTCGCCCGGCACCACGTCACCGGCGGGGTCGCCGGAGTCCTGGGTGACCTGCACGTCGTCGAAGGGCAGCAGGGGCTCGGCCCACGGGAAGACCACGTACCAGAGCAGGGCCACCATCGCGCTGGCGATCAGGAGGCTGCCGACGAGCTTGCCGGGCAGCCCGAAGGGAAGCTTGCGCCAGATCCAGCCGTACACGCCTAGCCTCCCAGTTCCGCCGGCCGGCCCGCCGACTTCGGCTGGGTGCGCGCCAACTCGGCGTGGATGATCAGGCGCTGGTAGTTGTCGAACTTCGGGTTGCAGGTGGTCAGGGTGAGCATCCGCTTCGTCGGCTTGTCCCCCGGCCTGCCCGGCACGGGCGCCACCACCTCGACCTGGGTGGGCTTGACGATCCGGCTCTGGGTCACCTTGTAGACGTACCAGTCGGTCTTGCTCTCCACCACGATGGCGTCGCCGTCGTTGAGCTCGTCGAGCCGCCAGAAGGTGGCCCGGTTGCGGTGCCCGGCGACGGAGAAGTTGCCCACCTGGCCCGGCAGGGCACTGGACGGGTAGTGGCCGGGCGCGTACCGGATGTCCTTCTGGGTGACGCCCTCGACCACGACCCAGTTCTTGTCCAGCTTGGGGATGTAGAGCCCCGCGATCGGCTTGCCCTGCACGGGCGGCTTCGGCTTCGTGGACGCGCTGGCCGACGGCGCGACGGTCGGGTCGCCCTCCGGGCCCCACGCCTGCGCCAGCTGCTGGCTGAGGTCGTTCTGGTGGGCGTCGACGATGGCCGACTTGCCCCACACCTCGTAGCCGGCGAAGAGCAGCACCACCATGCCGAAGGTGATGAGCACCTCGCCGGTGACCCGGATGCCGGTGCGCAGCCGCGAGCCCAGGGACGGCCGGGTCAGCTCCGAGTAGACGCTCTTGTAGCCCTCGCCGGTCTGCTCCGGGCGGAGCTGGACGACCCGCTCGCCCCGGCGCGGCCGAGGCTGCTCGGCGGGGGGATCGGGGACGTCCCGCTCGTCCGTCTTCGGGGGACGCGGCACGGCCCCCATCAGGGCGGTCGACTCGAAGAGGGCGGCCGAGCCACTCGGCGTGCGCCCGGAGACGGCCGGGATCACGGCGGTGGCCCCCGGGTCGGCGGCGGCCGGCGAGACCGGCGCCGGTGGCCCGCCGGCCGGCGCGCCCCTCGGCGGGATGAAGGCGGTCGGCCCGTCGGTAGCCGGCCGGCCGCTCTCGGCGGCGGCACGGTCGACGGGCGGGCGGAGGGGCCGTCCGCCGCTCTGGCCGGCGGCCCGCGCGGGGCCCGGCTGCCGGGCGGCGTCGGCCGGCGGTGGCGGGGTGGGCGGCCGAACGGGCCCGGCACCCGGCCACGGCGGCGGCGCGCCGGCACCCCGGCCGGCCGGAGAGCCGAAGCCGGCGGGACCGGCGGGCGGGCCGAAGTCGGTGGGGCCGG
>NZ_JBPQTP010000169.1:0-9865 GCF_051386395.1 Micromonospora sp. URMC 106 | reverse complement strand
TGCGCGGCGCACGGGGTGCAGGGCGGGTTCCACGCGATCGGTGACGCGGCGATCTCGACGGTGCTGGAGGGTTTCGCCGGCGCGGCGGAGAAGCTGGGCACGGACCGGGTGCGGGCGGCGCGGCACCGGGTGGAGCACGCGGAGATCATGAACAAGCGGCTGATCGCCGGGTTCGTGGAGTACGGGATCGTGGCGAGCATGCAGCCGGCGTTCGACCGGTTGTGGGGTGGCGCGGGCCGGATGTACGAGTCGCGGTTGGGGTTGGACCGGTCGTTGGAGTCGAACCCGATGGGGGCGATGCACGGCGTCGGGGTGGCGTTGGCGTTCGGTTCCGATTCGCCGGTGACGCCGCTGGACCCGTGGGGTTCGGTGCGGGCGGCGGTGTGGCACCACAACCCGACGCAGCGGATGAGTGTGCGGGCGGCGTTCGCGGCGCACACCCGTGGCGGGTGGCGGGCGGTGCACCTGGACAACGAGGGTGTGCTGGCGTTGGGGGCGCCGGCGACGTTCGCGGTGTGGTCGACGCCGGCGGGCGTGGAGCGGGGTCTGCCGGTGCTGTTGGCGCGGGAGCCGGAGGCGCGGGGTCCGCAGGATCCGACGCCGCTGCCGGTGTGTCGGCGCACGGTGTTGCGCGGTGACGTGATCTACGAGGAAGGGTCTGCGTGAGCGAGCGTAGCGAGCGGGGCATCGACACCGCGCGGGCGTGCCGGGTCGTCGGCGAGCGTGAGGTGATGGTGTGACGGGCAAGCTTGACCTTGATCCGCGGCTGGTGGCGCGGGCGCGGGAGTTGGCGCGCCGCGCCGGGCAGCCGGTGGTGGATCTGGCGCGCAGCCACACGACGGTGTCGGTGGAGCGGGCGGTGTTGCGGCTGGCCGGGGTGAGCGGCGCCGATCCGGACGGCATTCCGTGGGTGAACCGGCTCGTCGACGCGGTGGTCGCGGACGTGGGGTTGGGGCACGGGGTGGCGCTGCCGGTGTTCGACGCCCTGGCGCGGGAGCAGATCAGCGACGTGACGTTGCTGGCGCAGAAGGCGGCGGCCGGGTCGGTGCGGTTCCAGCAGCCGACCGGGAAGGCGGCCACCGCGGCGCGGAAGGCCGCCCGTAGGGCGGTCGGGGCGGGTGTGCGGTTGATCGATCGGCGGCGCGCGGAGCGGGACCGCCTGGTGAAGCGGTTCGGTGATCCGAAGCAGCGGCCGTGGATCTACCTGATCGTGGCGACGGGGGACATCTACGAGGACATTCCGCAGGCGCAGGCGGCGGCGCGGGCCGGGGCGGACGTCATCGCGGTGATCCGGTCGACGGGGCAGTCGCTGCTGGACTACGTGCCGGAGGGCGCGACCCGGGAGGGGTTCGCCGGCACGTACGCCACGCAGGAGAACTTCCGGTTGATGCGGGCGGCGTTGGATCAGTCGTCGAAGGAGTTGGGCCGGTACGTGCGGCTGACGAACTACGCGTCGGGGCTGTGCATGCCGGAGATGGCGACCCTGGCCGGCCTGGAGCGGCTGGACATGATGTTGAACGACTCGATGTACGGGATCCTGTTCCGTGACATCAACCCGATCCGTACGTTCGTGGACCAGCGGTTCTCGCGGCAGGTGCACGCGCGGGCGGGGATCATCATCAACACGGGTGAGGACAACTACCTGACCACCGCGGACGCGGTGGACGAGGCGCACACGGTGACGGTGTCGCAGCTGCTCAACGAGTTCTTCGCGCACGAGGCGGGGTTGGCGGACTGGCAGTTGGGGTTGGGGCACGCGTTCGAGATCAACCCGGACGTGCCGGAGTCGTTGCGGTTGGAGTTGGCGCACGCGCTGTTGGCGCGGGAGTTGTTCCCGGACGCGCCGCTGAAGTGGATGCCGCCGACGAAGCACATGACGGGTGACGTGTTCCGGGGGAACCTGCTGGACGGGTTCTTCAACCTGGTGGGCGCGATGACCGGTCAGGGGATCCTGCTGGTGGGGATGATGACCGAGGCGGTGGTGACGCCGTGGTTGTCGGACCGGGACATCGCCCTGCAGAACGTGCGGTACGTGCTGGGTGCGGCCGGTGGGTTGCACGAGGACTTCGTGCCGGCGCCGGGCGGGTTCATCCAGCAGCGGGCCAACCGGGTGCTCGCTGAGGCGGTCGACCTGCTGGAGCGCATCGGTGAGCAGTCGCTGTTGACGGCGATCGCCGAGGGCACGTTCGGGATCATGAAGCGGCCGGCGGACCGGGGCAAGGGTCTGGCGGGGGTGGCCGCGCACGAGGCCGACTACTTCAATCCGGCCACGGAGCTCCTGGAAGGGGATGCGGCGTGAGCGGCGTCGAGGTCGGCGCGGCGGCGCCCGGCGGCGGGGCCGCCGAGAAGAGGATCGTGCGGCCGTACGGGGACACCACCGGCGACGGCATGGTGCAGGTGTCGTTCACGTTGCCGGTGCCGCACGACAAGCGGGCCGAGGGCGCGGCGGTGCAGTTGGCGAACAAGATGGGCATGGACCCGGCGATGCTGGTGCACGCGAAGCCCATCGGTGAGGGTTTCACCTTCTTCGTGGTGTACGGGCGGGTGAACCACCTGGTGGACCTGTCGGCGGTGCAGGTGGTGGAGCGTGACTTTCCGCTGCTGAGCGCCAAGGAGGTCAACGCGGTGGTGAAGCAGCGGTTGCGGCGCAAGTTGTCGGTGGTGGGGGCGTGCATCGGCACGGACGCGCACACCGTCGGCATCGACGCGATCCTGAACGTCAAGGGCATCGCGGGGGAGAAGGGCCTGGAGTACTACCGGGAGTTGAAGGTCACCAACCTGGGTGCGCAGGTGAGTGTGCCGGAGTTGGTGGAGGCGGCCCGGGTGGAGAAGGCCGACGCGGTGTTGGTGTCGCAGGTGGTGACGCAGCGTGACGCGCACCTGCACAACACCCGGGAGATGTCGGCGGCGTTCCGGGAGGCGATGCCGGCCGGGAAGCGGCCGCTGCTGATCGTGGGTGGGCCGCGTTTCGACGAGACGATGGCCGGTGAGCTGGGCGTGGACCGGATCTTCGGTCGGGGCACCACGCCGGGCGAGGTGGCGAGCTACCTGGTGCACGCGTTGATCACGGAGAAGAAGGCGAAGGCATGAGTGATTCCCGGGTCGGTCTGACGGTCACCCACCGGCGGTATGTGCCGTACTCGCATGCCCACTACGCGGGCAACCTGGTCGACGGGGCGTACGCGTTGGGGTTGTTCGGGGACGTGGCGACGGAGGTGTGTATCCGCACCGACGGCGACGAGGGGTTGTTCGCGTCGTACTCGGATGTGCAGTTCAGGGCGCCGATGAAGGCCGGGGACGTGCTGGAGGTGACGGCGACGGTGACCCGGGTGGGTACCCGCAGCCGCACGATCGACTTCGTGGCGCGGGTGGTGTGCCGGGGTCGTCCGGACAGGGGTGAGTCGGCTGCGGAGGTGCTCGACGAGCCGGTTGTGGCGGTCACCGCGACCGGCACGGTGGTCGTTCCGCCGCCGGCGTGAGGCACGCGGTCTGCGCCGACGTCGGGTCCACGTACACGAAGGTGGCGGTGGTGGACCTCGACGCGGGCGCGTTGGTCGCGGCGGCGTCGGCGCCCACGACGGTGGGCACGGATGTGCTGCACGGCTTGGACGCGGCGGTCGGCGCGGCCACCGCCGCGCTCGGGTTGGGTGACGCGCCGTGGTACGTGTGTTCGTCGGCCGGTGGTGGGTTGCGGCTGGCGGTCGTCGGCTACGAGCACCTGGTGACCGCGCAGGCGGGCCGGCGGGTGGGTCTGTCGGCGGGCGCGAACGTGGTGCACGTGGCGGCGGGTCGCCTCGGCGCGGCGGAGCTGGCGGGGTTGCGGGCGGCCCGCCCGGACGTGGTGCTGCTGGTGGGTGGCACCGACGGCGGTGACGCCGAGACGCTGACGCACAACGCGACCCGGTTGGCGAGGGCGCGTTGGCGGGTGCCGGTGGTGCTGGCCGGCAACGTCGACGTGCGTGCCGACCTGCACGCGCTGCTGGCTCACGCGGGGGTGCCGGTGACGGTCGCGGACAACGTGTTGCCCCGCATCGGGGTGCTGGCGCCGGGGTCGGCGCGGGCGGCGATCCGGGAGGTGTTCCTGCGGCACGTCATCGGCGGGAAGCGGCTGTCGCGGGGGACGCGGTTCGCGCGGCTGGTGCGGGCGGCCACGCCGGACGCGGTGCTCACCGGTGTGGAGGTGCTCGCCGACGCTCTCGGCGGTGACCTGGTGGTGGTGGACGTGGGCGGCGCCACCACCGACGTGTACTCGGTGTTGACGCCGGATGAGCGGGCCAGCGGGCCGGGCCGGGAGGTGGCGGGGTCGCTGTGGCGGGCGCGCACGGTGGAGGGGGACCTGGGCGTGCGGTGGAGCGCGCCGGGGGTGGTGCGGGCCGCCGCGGAGGAGCGGCTGCTGACCGACGTGGAGCGCGAGGACCTGGCCGCGGCGGCGGCGGTGCGCGCCGACGATCCGGGGTTCCTGCCGCGCGGGAAGGCGGATCGGGCGGTGGACGCGCGGATCGCGGCCCTGGCGGCGACGGTGGCGTTGCGGCGGCACGCCCGTGGTGCGGGCACGGGTGAGCGGGCGGGGCGGGATCTGCGGGACGTGCGGCTGCTCGTCGGTTCCGGTGGGGTGTTGCGGCACGCGGCGCCGGCCGACGCGGCCGGTGTGTTGGGGGCGGTGTTGAGCGATCACGCCGGGGGGTGGGCGCTGCCGCGTGCGGCCCGGCCGGTCGTCGACTCCGACTATGTGCTGGCCGCCGGTGGGCTGCTGGCCGCCGAGCATCCTCGGGCGGCGGCGGCGTTGTTGCGTCGTCACCTGGCGACGGATTGAGACTCGCCGACGCGACACGCCGTGGCACATCACACGACAGGCCGGGGTGGGTTGACAGCGGCGGGGGTCTACGCCGTACCGTCTTTGAGTCCTACTACGGGAAGCGGCTGTTGTTCGCTTCGTCCCTTCGTCCGCTGGCCGAGCGACATGTGAGTGGTGCGTCGCGGCGGCCAGGTCCAGCGGGCGGGGGTCGGCGGGGCGGCGCGAACCGGCCGCGGTTACCGGTGTACGGGCAGGGTGAGGTGCACGGCCAGTAGACAACGGCCAGGCGGGGGCAGCCAGTCCGCGTCGGGTCGGTCCGAAGGTCGGCGCAGCTCATTCTCGCCCCACCGGCCGGGAAGGGCCTGGGAGCATCGGGGCGCGGCGCGAGCCGCGCCCCGATTTTCGTCTCCCCGGCCGGTGCCTCTTCGGCCGGTGTCGCCTCGAGCCGGGGAAACCTCACGCGCCGGCGCGGTAGGCGTCGAGTTGGTCGGCGAGGCGCCGCGGTTGGCTCAGCGCGATGAGGTGGCCGCCGGGCAGCACGTCGACGTCGACGCCGAGGCGTTCGCGGGCGAGGCGGCGTTGGAACTCGGCGGGGAAGAACCGGTCGTCGCGGCCGGTGACGACGCGGGTGGGCACGTCCGGCCAGCGGCGCAGCGGGTTGGGGTGGGTGAACACCGCCTCGGACTCCTGCGGCGCGTCGGCGGCGGTGAGGCGGGCCACCACCGGTTCGGCGACGTCGTGGAAGAAGTCGACCGCCAGGTCGACGTGGTCGCTGGGGGTGCGGCCCTGCGCGGCGGCGTGCGCGGCGCGGGCACGCGCGTGGCCGGTCGCCTCCCACCACTGCCCGGCCGTCTCGCCGGGGGCGGGGATCATCGGGTTGACCAGGACGATCATCGTCACCCGCGGGTCGTCGGCGAGCAGCGGGGCGGTGAACGCGCCGAGGGAGTGGGCGACCAGCACCACCTGGCGGCGCTCGCCGATCGCGGCGCGGACCGTGTCGGCGTACTCGGGCAGGGCGGCGGTGTCGTCGGCGGCGGGCAGGTCCACCGCGACGGTGTCGTGGCCGCGGCGGCGCAGTTCGTCGACGAGCAGGTGCCAGTAGTCGGCGCTGCCGCCCGCGCCGGGGATCAGCACGTAGGTCACGAGCGGCCCCGGGCGGCGAAGTCGTCGGCGGTGCCGCCGCCGGGGAAGCGGGTGGTGAAGTCCAGCACCCCCACCCACGACGGGCGCAGCCCGATGCGGGCCATGCGTACCTGCTGGCCGTGCATCTCGGCCAGCACGGCGTCGTGCTGGTCCTGCCCGCCGTAGCGGTGGTGGGCGGCGAGGTATTCGGGCGCGGGTCCGTCGACGTCGGTGACGGTGACCGGGCCGCGCAGCAGCAGCACCTGCGGGGGCGTGGCGGCGGTGTCGATGGTGACCGCGACGTCGGGTCGCGTCCGCAGGTGGCTGATCTTGCGTGCGCCGGCGAAGGTGCAGAAGACCACCTCGTCGCCGGTGAAGTGGAACAGCATCGGCAGCACCCGGGGGGTGTCGTCGGGCGCGACGTAGGCCAGGCGGGCCAGCTCCGTGGAGGCCAGCAGCCGCTGCGCCACCGGGTGGTCGAGCAGTCGTACGTCGCCCTGCGGCAGGGCGGTGGTCGCGGTCATGGCGTCTCCCTCGAACGGCTCACTCCTACATTAGGAGTGACCGCTTCGTTCGGGCAAGCGCTTTGGCTACCCTGGTCGCATGCGTTCCTACGACGATCTGTGCGGTCTCGCCCGCGCCCTGGCCGTGGTCGGCGAACGCTGGGCGCTGCTGATCGTGCGGGAGCTGCTGCTCGGGCCGAAACGCTTCTCCGACCTCAACCGTGGCCTGCCCACCATCAGCCAGAACGTGCTCTCCGCCCGGCTGCGCGAGCTGGAGCGGGCCGGCGTGGTGACTCGCCGCGCCCTCGGCCCCCCGGCCAGCGTCCGCGTGTACGAACTCACCCCGCGCGGGCGGGAGTTGGAGGAGAGCCTGCTGGCGCTGGGCCGCTGGGGCAGCCGGCAGCCGCTGCCGGCGAGCGGGCAGCTCAGCGTCGACGCCCTGATGCTCGCCCTGCGCACCACGTACGACCCGGGCCCCGCCGGCGGCCCGGCGGGGCCGGTGGGGCTGCGCTTGGGCGCCGACCGGTTCGTCGCCGACACCGACGCGGCCGGGCTGCGCATCACCCGCGGCGGCGGGGAGCGCTGCGCCGCCGTCGTCGACACCGACCCGCGCACCCTGCTGGAGGTGGTCTACGGCTACCTGCCCCGCGACGAGGCGCAGCGCCGCGGCGCGCTGCGCGTCGGCGGCGAGCGGCAGGTCGCCGAGCGGTTCCTCGGCTGCTTCACCCGCCCGGTGACCACCGGTGACGCTGGTGCGGTGCCGGCCGCCGGGTAGCCTTCGGCGCGTGATCGAGGTGAGGTGCCCGTGACGACCGTGGATAGCCAGCCGCGCGCCGACGTCCCGCGCGTGCCCGACGCCGCGCCGCGCGCGCTGCCGTTGCGGGTGGCCGCGCCGATGGCGGTGGCCGCCGGTCTGGCGTTGCTGGCGGCGTTTCCCCCGTACGGGGTGTGGCCGCTCGCGCCGGTCGGTGTGGCGCTGCTGGCCGTGGCGACGCACCGCCGCCGCGTGCGCGCCGGCGCCGCGCTGGGCTTCCTGACCGGGGTGGCGCTGTTCGCGCCGCTGCTGAGCTGGACGAACCTGCACACCGGCTACCTGCCGTGGGCGCTGCTGTCGCTGCTGCAGGCCGGCTACCTGGCGCTGCTGGGCGCGGCGAGCGCGTACGCCACCCCGCTGGCCGAGCGCGCCCGGTGGGGCTGGCCGGCGCTGACCGGTGTGCTGTGGGTGGGTCAGGAGGCGCTGCGCGACCGCACCCCGTTCGGCGGATTCCCCTGGGGGCGGCTGGCGTTCAGTCAGGGCGACTCGCCGCTGCTGCGGCTGGCCGCGCTGGGCGGCGCGCCGCTGGTGACCTTCGCGGTGGCGCTCACCGGCGGGCTGCTCGCCACGGCGGCGTGGCGGGCGTGGGACGGGCCGCGCCGGTGGGTGCCGGTCGCCGGGCTGACCGCCGGGGCGCTCGCGGTGCCCGCCGCGGGGCTGCTGGTGCCGGTGGCCGCCACCGGGGACGGCGACACCGTCACCGTGGCGATCGTGCAGGGCAACGTGCCGCGGCTGGGGCTGGACTTCAACGCCCAGCGCAAGGCGGTGCTCGGCAACCACGTCGACGCCACCGTCGAGCTGGCCGAGCGGGTGGCCGCCGGCTCCCAGCGCCGCCCGGACCTGGTGGTGTGGCCGGAGAACTCCAGCGACATCGACCCGCTGCGCGACGCCGACGCCGGCGCCCAGATCTCCCGGGCCGCCGACGCGATCAGCGCCCCGATCCTCGTCGGCGCGGTGCTGCGCGGCCCCGACGACGGTCAGGTCCGCAACGCCGGGATCCTCTGGCGCCCCGGCACCGGACCCGACCTGGGGCAGGTCTACACCAAGCGGCACCCGGTGCCGTTCGCCGAGTACGTGCCGATGCGCGACCTCGCGCGAATGGTCAGCAAGCAGGTGGACCGGGTGCGGGCCGACTTCGTGCCCGGCACCGAGCCGGGCGTGCTGCGCGCCGGCGCGGCCGTGCTGGGTGACGTGATCTGCTTCGAGGTCGCCTACGACGAGGTGGTCCGCGACACCGTCACCGGCGGGGCGCAGCTGCTGGTGGTGCAGACCAACAACGCCACCTTCGACGCGGCGGAGGCGCGCCAGCAGCTGGCCATGGTGCGGCTGCGCGCGGTCGAGCACGGCCGGCCGGCGTTGATGGCCTCCACGGTCGGAGTGTCCGGGTTCGTTGCCCCGCACGGGCGGGTAAGCGACGCCACCGGGTTCAACACCCGAGCGGTCGTGGTGCGGCAGCTGCGGCTGGACGACGGGCGCACCCTGGCCACCCGCGTCGGCCTGTGGCCGGAGGTGGCGCTGGCCGCCCTGGCGGTGGCGGCCCTGCTCGGCGCGGCCGTGCTGCGCCGCCGGCACCGCGCCGGATGACACCAGCCGGTACGCCGGCGGAGGGGGAAGCGACGGTGGGCCAGACGACCGACACCCGGGGACCGCACGCCGCTCAGCCGGGGGTGGGTCGGGTGCTCGTGGTGATCCCGACCTACAACGAGGCCGACAACGTGGCGCGGATCGTGGCGCGGGTGCGCCGCGCCGCCCCGGCGGTGGAGATCCTCGTCGCCGACGACAACAGCCCCGACGGCACCGGCGCGCTCGCCGACGCCCTGGCCGCCGCCGACCCGCGGGTGCACGTGCTGCACCGCGAGGGCAAGCAGGGCCTCGGCGCGGCGTACCTGGCGGGGTTCGCGTGGGCCCGCGAGCGCGGCTTCGACGCGGTGGTGGAGATGGACGCCGACGGCTCGCACGCCCCGGAGGACCTGCCCACGCTGCTGGCGGCCGCCCGCGACGCCGACGTGGTGATCGGCTCGCGGTGGACCAGGGGCGCGCGGCTGGTGAACTGGCCGCTGCGGCGGCTGCTGCTGTCGCGCTGCGGGAACCTGTACGCGCGGCTGGCGCTGGGCATGCCGGTGTCCGACGCCACCGGCGGCTACCGGGTGTACCGGCTGTCGGCCCTCGACGAGATCGACCTGGGGTCGGTGTGCTCGCAGGGCTACTCGTTCCAGGTGGAGCTGTCCCGGCTGGCGCACCGGGCCGGGGCGCGCATCGTCGAGGTGCCGATCACGTTCGCCGAGCGGGAACGCGGCAGCAGCAAGATGAGCCCGTTGATCATCGCGGAGGCGCTGTGGCGGATCACGGCGTGGGGGGTGCAGGACCGGCGCACGGCGCTGCGGCGGGGCCTGCACGGCACCCCCACCGGTCAGGTGCGGTGGCCCTGAGCCCGGGCGTGTCATGCTGGACGCAACGCCTGCGCGGATCGACCGACCGCAACCGCAGGCGTCGCGGATGGCGGATGAGGTGAGATGCGCCGAGGACTGAGGTACGTTCCGCTGGGCCTGTTGCTGGCGGTGCTGCTGGAGCTGGCGGTGTTCGTCGTGGTGGGCCGGGCGATCGGGTTCGGCTCGGCGCTGCTGGCGGTGT
>NZ_JBPQTP010000168.1:0-9958 GCF_051386395.1 Micromonospora sp. URMC 106 | reverse complement strand
GACCGCCGGGTCCCCGTCCGGGTCCGCCGCAACAGGCTGGACCGCCGGAGCGGCGCGGGTCACCGGCCCGGCCCGGCCCGCCCCGACCGGCTGGACGGTCGGGGCGGCGGAGTCCGGCCAGGCGGCCCGGGGCGTGTCCGCCGCCGCGGTCGCCGTGGTCGGCGCCGGCAGGGCGTACGGGCCGGCGACCGCCGTGGCCGCGCTCGCCGCCGGGCTGGCCGCGACGATCAGGGCGACCGACCCGACGAGCGCGGCGGCCGCCCGCTGCTGGCGGCTCATCCCGGGCAGCCGGGGCGCCGGCCGGCGCAGCGCCTGCGCGCAGAGTTCCACCAGCACCGAGAGGGCGAAGGTGGCCCAGCCGAACCACCCGGCCAGCGCCAGGGCGCGCAGGAACAGCCGCCCGTCGTCGCGGCTGGTCAGGGTCGCGCCGATCTCCGCGACGGTGGGCAGGTGGTCGGGCAGCGGGTTGCCGGCGAGGGCGAGCAGCGCCACTGGCGCGCCGGCCAGCACCGCGCAGAGCACGACGAGCGCGCCGAACCCGGTCAGGATCCGTCCGGTCCGCCGTACGGCGGACCGCCCCGATGCGGCCATGGCTGCCTTCCTTCCTACGGTGCCCCGGTGAGCGGCCGCGCGGTCGCCTCGCCGGAGACGCTGACGGTCTCGTCGAAGCCGAACAGGCCGAGCATGGTTCGGTGGTGCGTGACGGTGACCCGTACCCGGACCCGGGTCTCCCCGTCGACCACCGGGAAGCTGACGGCGTGGCCGGTAACGCCGGCCGCGGCGAGGTAGGCGGCGACGGCCCGGCGGGCCTGCGGGCGGTCGATCCGCGTCGGCCCGCCCTCGATGGCGGTGGCCCGGTCGATAGCCTGGCCACCGGCGCGGGCGGCCTCGGCCGCGAGGTTGCCGGCCCGCTGCAACGTGCGCAGTTGGCCCGCGCCGTCGAAGGCCATGCCGATGACGGCGAGGACCCCCACCATCGCCACCGCGAGGAAGACGCTCACCCGCCCGTCGTCCCGCCCGCCGGGCCGGCCGCGACGGGCGGTCATCCCCGACTCCGGTAGCGGTCCAGCGGCGAGGTGAAGCTCGCCGACACCCGCTTGCCGGCCGGCATCCCCGGCAGGGCCGACAGGCGCAGGTCCTGGTAGGAGACCGTGCAGGCGATCCGGACGGTGACCGAGGCGTCCCGCCCGGCCGGGCTGCGGAACGCCGCGTCGAAGCTGGTGGCGCGACCACGTACCACGCCGCTGAAGGTCACCTGCGGAGCGCCGACGCAGTCCAGGCCGCGCCAGTCGAGCTGCCGGCGGGCCGCGTCCCGGGCCTCCGCCCGGGCCGTGCGGGCGTCCCGGGAGATCGAGGCGGCGCGGGCCGCGTCGTGGGCGGCGGCGTCGATCGCCTCGGCCGCCACGGCGGTACGCCCGGCGACGCCGGCCAGCACGATCAGCGCGATGAAGGCCGGGGCGAGCACCGCCACCTCGATCGAGACCGAGCCCCGCTCGGCGGTACGGCTCACGGCGTCGTCCACCGTTCCACCGTCCCGTGCGCGGTCTGCCGCACCGGGAAGTCGACCCCGGGTACGACCGACAGGGAGCGGCCCTGCACCGTGCAGGTCACCTCGGTGGCGCTGGCCTGGCAGCTCGGGGCGGGGTCGTCCCAGTCGACGAGCCAGCCGCCCGCGGCGCGCAGGAAGGTGGTGGCCCGGGCCTCGCCGGCGCCGGGCGGCGCCTGGTGCAGCCGCTGGGCGTTGACCGCGCTCTGCGCCGCGTTCAGGGCGGTGGACCGGGCGACGAACCAGGCGGCGGTCTGGATCGAGGCGAAGAGCAGCAGCAGGATCGCCGGCATCGCCACCGCCAGCTCGACGGGGTTGGCGCCCCGCTCGGCCCCGCCGGCCGTGAGGCGCCGGACGACGGCGGTCGGACCGGGGCGCCGGGCGGCGGTGGCCACCCGGCGTCCCGGTACGGAGTCTGCTCGGCGCACGGCCCGGCGTTACTTCGGGTCCTGGTGGGTCGGGATGTTGTCCATCCAGTCGTTGGCCGCGCCGAGGGCGGCGGCGGTGACCGCCATCGCGACGGCGACCAGACCGAAGATGATCACGGCGGTGGGCACGGGGCTGTCGCCCCGGTCGCCGTCGCGGCGCAGCTCGGCCAGCCGCGCCGCCAGCGCGACGTGCAGGTGGGTGATGACGGACATGACGTGCTCCTTCTCTCGGGGTCGGATCACAGGCGGGCGATGAACGGATAGACGGCGAAGCCGAGCAGGACGAAGACGAGCAGCGCCCCGGGGATGTCGAGCCGGCTGGTCACCCCCTCGGCCCGGGCCAGGTTGTCGGTGCGGATCTGGTCGCGCAGCGAGTCGGCCCGGCTGCGCAGGGTCTCGTGCACCTGCGCGCCCTCGCTGCCCGAGGCGCGCATGATGGCTCCGACGTCGCCCAGCTCCGGGATGCCGATGCGCTCGGCCAGGTCGCGCAGCTCGTCCCAGGGCGAGTGCATCTGCATCTGGGCGATCCGCAGGGCCTCCGAGATGCGGTCGAAGACCCAGCCGTCGCAGACCGCGGCCGCCCGCTCCAGGGACTGCACCGGCCCGTGGGCGGCGGAGAGCTGCAACGCGACCAGATCGAGGTAGGTGCAGACCGCCTGGCGGAACTCGTCGCGGGCCTTGTCCGCCCGGTCGAGCACGGCCCGGTGCGCGGCCAGGGCGCAGAGCAGCGCCAGCCCGAGGCTGCCGAGCACCGGCACGACCACCGGCAGCCGGACCCCGACGGCGAACAGGGTGGCGCCGAGCAGCGTCGGCGCGGCGAGCCCGATCAGCGCGGAGAGCAGCATCGACAGGGCGTACTGCTCGGGGCTCCGGTCGATCAGGGCGAGCTGCCGGTGCGGTGGCCGCAGCCAGCGGGACAGCCCGGTGAGCCACTCCAGCCGCCGGTCGGCGGGGGCGGTGAGCTGTCCGCCGCCCGGCGGTTGGTGCAGCCGGCGCAGCGCGGGCCCGAGCGCCGGGGTGGCCGGCACCAGCTCGCGGACCACCAGGAAGGCGCCCAGCCCGACGGCCGCCCCGCCGCTGACGGCGAGCGCGAGCTGCCAGTTGAGGATCACGGGACCGGCCTCCCGTTCCCGGCGTCGGCCCGGGCGGGCCGGGCCGGCGCCGGCACGTGGACCGCGGCGCCCGCGCGTTGCCCGTACGTGGTCACGCCAGCACCTCCTGCGGGTCGGGGGCCGGCAGGAAGCGGGCCGGCCGGCGCGGCTGGCTCATGGACCGCACCCAGGCCAGCAGGCCGACGAACGCCGCGCCGAGGGCCGCCATCACGAGCTGGCCGAAGGGCGTGCCGTACGGGCTGACGTACTCGGTGTTGAGCAGCCCGTACGCGACGGTGGCCAGGGTCATCCCGGTGAGGAAGCGGACCGCGAACCGGGGCTGGGTGCGCTTCGCCTCGATCTCCCGGCGGGTGGCGACCTCGGCCGCCGCCGCCTGCGCGATCGAGCCGAGCACGTCGCCGAGGCGTTCGCCCCGGTCGGTGACGTGCAGGATCAGCGCCGCCACCACCTGGTCGCAGACCGGGTCGCCGATCTCGTCGGCGAAGGCGAGCAGCGCGGAGCGGGCCAGCCAGCCGGCCTGGAGGCGGGCGGCGAGCAGCCGTACCTCCTCCTGGATCTCCTCCGGGGCGGTGGCGACCGTACCGATGATCGTCTGCTGGAGTCCCTGGCCGGTGGCGGAGACGTCCTTGAGCCGGCGGGTCCACTCGCCGACCGCCTCGATGCGGGCGATGGCCCGCTGCTCGGCCTTGCCGACGGAGAACAGCCACGGTGTGCCGGGGACCGCGACCGCGACCAGCAGGCCGACCACCGGCAGGCCGGTGACCAGGAAGGCCAGCGCGCCGACCACCAGGGCGCCGACCAGCAGGGCCTGGTAGGCCCGCTGCTCGCGCGGGGTGGTGCCGGAGCCCTTCCACAGGCGGTCCAGCCCCCGGCCCGCGCCGGGCCGGCCGGGCGGCCGGCGGGTGCCGACCAGCGCGACGACCGCCAGCAGCAGCCCGGCCACGCAGGCGGCCCCGGAGACCACCGCGACGAGTTCGACGTTGTCCAGCATCTCCGGGTCACCGCCGCCCGAGCCGGGTCTGCCGGGGCCGCCGCCAGGCGCCCGTGCCGGCCTCGATCCACCGGCTGAGCAGCCGGGCGTCGTAGCCGACCCGGAGGAGTTGGGCGCGGATCCGCTCGGGCAGGTGCCGGGGCACCGCCCGGCCGTCCGGTCCGGGACCGAACACCTGCGTGGTGGTGATCCGGTTGCCGTCGCCGACCCCGATGACCTCCTCGACGTGCGAGACGAAGCGGTGCTTGCGCCCGCCGATCGCGGTCTCGTCCTCGACGGTGACGTAGACGATCAGGTCGAGCGCGTTGCCGGCCATCCGGCGGGCCTGGTCGACGGTCATCTCCCGGCCGTGCGCCAGCGCCAGTTCGATGATCCGCTCGCTCACCCCGGCGGGCGTACGCGCGTGGATGGTGCACATCGAGCCGCGGCTGGTGGTCATCGCCTGGAGCATCGGGACGATCTCCCGCGACCGGACCTCGCCGACGATGATCCGCAGCACGCCCATCCGCAGCGAGACGGGGATCAGGTCGGCGATGCTCACCTCGCCGGCCGGGCGGCCGTCCGGCCCGCGCTCCCCGTGCCCCTCGCGGGCCTCGAAGCTCATCACCGCCCGGTGCTTGAGCCGTCGGCGGGCGGGCAGCAGCTCCCGGCTCTCCTCCAGCAGCACGTACGGCTCGTCGGCCGGGATCTCGTCCATCAGCGCCCGGATGACCGTGGTCTTCCCGGCCCCGGCGAGCCCGGCCACCATGATGTTCAGCCCGGCGCGCATCGAGGCGCGCAGGAAGTCGCGCACCAGCGGGTCGATCATCTCGTCCAGGTCGCCCCGGCCCCCGGCGAGGTCGTCGAGGCTGACGTCCAGCGTGTTGTGCTTGCGGATCACCGCGTACGGGCGGTGGCTGACCAGGAACACCGCGGCGAGCCGGCTGCCGTCGGGCAGTTGCAGGTCGAGGGTGGGCTTGGAGGTCGACAGCGAGCGCTCGGTGGCCCCGGCCCGGCGGGCCGCCGCCTGGAGGATCTCCACCAGTTCGTCGTCGCTGTCGGCGATGGGCTCGGCCCAGTCGACGCCGCCGCCGTGCCGGGTGATGCGCACCTGGTCGCAGCCGAGGATGTGCACCTCCTCGATGGTGTCGTCGACCAGCAGCGTCTGGAGGCGGCCCAGCCCGGCCAGTTCGGCGGTGACCTGGTCGAGCAGGAGCCGCTCCTCGCCGGCGGCCATCGGGGTGCCGGACCGGCGCACCGCGTCGGCGTACTCGGCCACCACCGCCACCGCCAGCCGGGCGCGCTCGGTGTCCTCCTCGTCGACGGTGAACTCCCGGCCGCGCTGCCACCGGGTGAGCCGTTCGCTGAGTTCCCGGCGCAGCTCGCGGACCACCTGGAAGTCGATCCGGTGGCGGGGCGGCGGCTCCGGCGGGGGCGCGGCCACCGGCGCCGGCAGCCGCCCGGCGCGGGTCGGCGGAGACCGGCTCAAACCGCATCCGGCACCCCCTGCGACACGGGCCAGGCCAGCCGGGCGCGCCGCCGCTCCAGCAGCGCCCCGACCGGCACCTCCAGGGCCCCGGCCGCGCGCATCAGCGGCCGACCGGCCCGCACGGTGCCGCCCAGGCTGAGCACGTCGGCCGTACGCGGGTCGTGCGGCAGCCGGGCGGCGACCGGCAGCCGCAGGGCCTTGCTCACCTCGCCGCTGCCGTGGCCGTCGCCCACCAGCAGCAGCCGCAGGCTGCCCGGCGGTACCCGGTGCTCGGCGAAGTCCCGCTCGATCGCCCGGATCATGGCCCGGGTGCCGGACAGGTCGGGCAGCCGGGCGCGGCTGACCAGCAGCACCACCGAGGCGGCGCGCAGGATCGGCCAGGGCGGGCCGACGACGTGCAGCCGCCCGCAGTCGACGAGCACGTCGTACGGCGGGTCGCCGCGCTCCAGGCTGCCGAAGAAGTCGGCGAACCGCTGCCAGAGCGGGGCGACGCTGCCGGCCTGCGCCGGGTCGACGACGCCGGGCAGCAGCAGCCGCTCCCGCTTCGGCGCGTCCAGGTCGACCAGCTGCGACCAGAACGCCGTCTCGAGGTTGCCGTCGCGCAGCTCGCCGACCGCCAGCTCGCCGATGCCCCGGGGGCCGTCGAGCGCGCCGCCCAGGTAGCCGGCGAGGACGGACCCGCCGGCCGGGTCGCACTCGGCGAGTACCAGCCGCCGGTGCCAGGTCAGGGCGCAGGCCAGGGCCGAGGTGGTCACGCCCGGGGCGCCCTTCGCCGACACCAGCGCGATGATCGCCATGGTCAGGCCGCCTCGGTCAGCACGACGGCGATGCGCTCCTGCGCGGACAGCGCCACCACGGCCGGCACGTCCCGCACGGCGAGCGCCAGGTAGACCACCACCTCGTCGTCGTTGTCGGACGTCGCGGTGTCGATGACCGTCGCCTCGAACCGGGTGGCGGCACCGGCCGGGCGGTCGTCGTCGCTGTCCGGCCGGCTGATCAGCAGGACCTTGTCGCCGGGGTGCAGCTTGCGGGCGGGCACCTCGGCGGGCCCGAGACCCAGCGCGAGCTGCTGCTGGCCGGGGCCGAGCAGCGGGTCGTCGGTGAGCTGGGCCATGGTCAGCAGCGTCCCGGGGGTCAGCGACACGGCGGCCCGCTTGCCGACCACCTCGTCGAGCCGGCCGACGGGCACCGGGGACAGCCCCTGGCCGCCGGCCACCTGCACCGGGACCAGGTCGTCGGCGCTGATCTGCCGGCCGACCTCGACCGGTCGGGCCACGGCGAGGTAGCTGCCGGTGGCGCGTACCGAGGTGACCGCGAACGCCGCGCCGAGGCCGCCGAGGGCGATCAGCAGCACGGCCAGGCCGAGCAGCCCGGGCCGCATGCGGCGCTGCCGCACCACCTTCGGCGGGGCGACCGGCGCGTCCACCGGTCCGGTTCCGTTACGGGTCGCCACGCTCACTCGGACACCACCTGTAGTTCGTTGATCCGGACCGGGACCGTGCCCGTCGTCCGGGTGAGGGGAATGACGCCGCTCTCGCCGCCGCCGCGCCAGGTCACCGTCCAGTACGTCGTGGCCCGCACCCGGTAGTCGCCGGCCTTCGGGTAGCCGCTGTCGTAGCCGCAGTCGGGGGAGGGGCGGCCGGCGTACCGGCCACCGGCCTCGTACGGGGTGCCGGCGCCGGAGCAGGTGACCGTGCGGCCGTTGCCCATGTCCCAGACGATCCGGTCGAACGTCGCCGTGATCCCCACGGTCAGGCCCCGGTCGGTCTCCGACGCCTCCTGGGTCGGTCCGAAGTACTTGGGCTCGTCGTTCCTGCCCCACATCCAGACCGGCAGTCCGACCAGGCCGGGCCCCTTGCTGCGGCGGGGGGCGACCGCGATCCGGGGCGCCGCGATGGTGATCTTGGCGAGGGCCCGGCGGGCGAGTTCCTCCGGGTCGGGCGGCGCGCCGAACCCGGGCGGCGGGGCGTCGAGCAGGACCTCGGTCTGGGTGCCGAGGTCGCCGCCGTTGCAGGTGCGCGTGTACCACTGCTTGCCCTCGGGGGCCTCCTGCTGTGGCTCGGAGAGCTTGTAGTAGCAGCCGTCGCCGTTGTTGAACCAGCCGAGCACGTCGTGGTAGCACTTGACGGTCCGGCCGTTCCACTGGCACTTCCCGCCACCTCCGCCGGAGTCCCCACCGCCGGGGTCGCCACCTCCGCCGGTGTCCCCGCCACCGCCCGGGGTGCCGGGGTCGTCGTCCCAGACGCTGCAGTCGCTCTGCCCGGGCGGGCACTCCGCGCCGGGGTCCGCGCGCCCGGCGGCGAGCGCGGGCACGGCCGCCCCGAGCGCCAGCAGCAGGGCCAGCCCGGCGCCGGCGAGCGCCCGGCGGGTCGCCCCGGCCCGCGCGCCGGCGGTACGCGGACGGGTCGCCCCGGCCGCGGTCGACGCGAGGGCCGGGGCGTCCCTTCCTCCCCAGGTCAGCACGGCAGGTCCTCGTGGGCGGCGCCGGCGCTGATCAGCCAGCGGCCGTCCGGGTAGCGGGTGGCGGTCGCGGTGGCCAGGTGCCGGGTCCCGCCGGTGCCGGGGACGACCCGCTTGTTCCTGGCGTAGACGAGGCGGTAGCCGGTCGCGTCCAGGCAGTCCTGGATCTCCACCGTGGGCGGGCTCGAATCCAGGCTGACCGACGTCACGGTGGGGTCGGAGACCAACGTGCCGGTACGCATCGCGCCGTGCTCCTTCGCCTCGTGGATGGAGAGCCGGACCCGGGTCAGCAGCGGGTCGGCGAGGAACCGCGCCAGGTCCGGATGGTGGGGGTCGCTGCGCCCGCTCGCCGCGCGGGAGGCGGCGAGATACCCGGCGTACGCGGCCAGGGCCGCCTGCCTGGCCGCCCGCTCGTCGGCCGCGGAGTGGGTCGGGGTCGGCGTGCCGGCGGCGGGGGCCGTCCGGGCGGTCGTGGCCGGGTCGGCGCCGCAGGCCGTGGCCGCGCCGACCGCCGCGACGGTGAGCAGGCTGGTCGCCCGTCGGCCGAGTTGCCGTCCGCGCACGTGGTGCCTCCTCTGGCTGTCCGGTGACCGGCGCGCGCCGGCCTCCGGGCATGCGGCGACGCGGCCGAATGGGGTCATCCGGACCTGTCGGGAAGCGTCGCTGCATTCGCCGTTATAGATCTCTACAAATGCAAATCCTGGGTCGTCCTGTCGTTTTGTCGCGGGGTTGCACAGTGCCCAAGGGGCGAGCATAGGCTGACGTTCGCCGATGCAACAGGGGCAATTCTGATCGACACGGTGAGTGATGACGGGTGGTGGCGCGGGTGGTAGCGGACGGCGGGGCGGGGCCGGATGGCCGGGCTGTGGCCAGCGGCCGGGGAAGTCGGCGCGGTGGGAGTTCGCCGGACGGGCGAGTTGCCGCAGTGGCCGGCAGGACGTGTCCCGGACGTGGCGTCTGGTCCGATCCGTCCCCCGTGCCGATGGCCCGCCATTGCATTCACATGGGATTCCCGCTTATGCGTCCGCGCCATTTCCGCGCGCATTTCCGCGACTTTGGCAGCAGGGGTGCAGGCCGATCCGCCCGTTACCGGTCGGCAGCGGTGGCGTCACCCTCCGTGTCGTGTCCCGGTGTCCGATCGGAGGGGCTGCCGTGGCGCTGACCGAACCGCCGGTGGTGGCGGAGCCGACCGGGCGGCCCGTCGGCTCCCGCGCCGCGCGGGCGCTGGCCGTCCTCGCCGTCGCTCCGGTGCTCCGCCTCGCCGTGCTCCGGCACGCCGTACCGCCGGGGGCGGCCATCCGGACCGGGTGCGACGCCTGCGGCACCCCGATCGGGCTGGCCCGGCCGTGGCCGGCGCTGGGCCCGGCGGCCCGGTGCGGGCGCTGCGCCGCGCGGGTCGGCCCGCCGCCCGGCACTGTCGAACTCGCCCTGGCGGCGGCGGTCGGGGTGCTGCTGCTGGCGGGGCCGCCCGCCGCCGTGCTGGCCGCCACCGCCTGGTGGCTGGGCTGGGCGATCCCCCTGACCTTCGTCGACGCGGCCGTGCACCGGCTGCCGGACCGGCTCACCGGGCCCGCAGCGGCCGGGACGTGGCTGCTGCTCGGCGTGGCCGCGCTGGCCGGCGCCGGTCCGGCACCCTGGCTGCGGGCCACCGCGGCCGGCGTCGCGCTGGCGCTCTTCTTCGCCGCCACCACGCTGCTGCTCGGAGCGCGCGGGTTCGGCCTCGGCGACGCGAAGTTGGCGCTCGGTGTCGGCGCGCTGCTGGGCTGGTACGGCTGGGCCGTCCTGGTCGCCGGCCTGTTGCTCGCGCTGCTGCTCTCCGGGGTCGCCGGCGTCGCGCTCCTGGCGGCCCGCCGCGTCGCCTGGCGCAGCCACCTCCCCTTCGGTCCCTTCCTCGCCCTGGGCGCCCTGGCCGCCCTCCTCCTCACCTGACCCTCCCACTCCCGCGATCTTGCA
>NZ_JBPQTP010000167.1:0-9959 GCF_051386395.1 Micromonospora sp. URMC 106 | reverse complement strand
ACGAGGTCGTCCGCGACCAGGCGCTCGTGACCTCCCCCGGGCCCGGCGGGGGCGGGGCGACCGGCTGCTGCGGGATGGCCGGCTGCTCCCGCCCGGTGACCTGCTGCGGCGGCCGGGCGCCGGGGCGCGTCCCGGCGAACAGGTCGAGGAAGGGCGAGTCGATGTCGGCGGTGTCGGTGACCGGCCCCGGATCGGCCTGCGGCGCCCGGCGCTGCACCGGGCGGGGCGCCTGGAAGACGCCGACCCCGCCGTGCCCGGGGGTGGTCACGAGCGCCTGGTCGCGGACGACCTCGTCCACCTCGGGGCCTTCCGCGTAGTCGAACGACCGCGCACGGTTACCGTGCGGGGCGGCCGGGCGCCCGGCCGGGGAACCCGGCGTGGAAGAGCGACTCATGCGACCGCCTCACCCGCGTCGTTCGACTGCCTGATCGGCGTACGCCCGGTCATGCCAGTTCCTCCCGGATCCTGATCCGGCTGCCGACCAGGCGGGGGTCCCGCTGCTCGGCGGCCGGCTCCCGGGTCCGTCGCCAGTCGGTCAGCGCGGTGCGGATCACCATGCGCGCCGGCCGGTCCGGGTCGACGTACCGGAAGATGAACGAGGTGGTCACGATGGCGAGCGCGATCTCCCAGGCCGGGAAGAGCTCGACCTGCAACGTGAACAACCAGTGGATGAACATGTAGAGGGGGACGAGCAGCATGAACAGCCCGTACTGGGCGTAGGGCAGGTGGACCGGAAGGGTGTAGCCGGGCGGCCCGAGGTAGACCAGGCGAGCCCGGTAGATGTCATCGTCGGTGCGCAGCCGCATCTCGTGCCCGCGCCTATTCGAAGATCAGGTCGATCAGGTAGTCGCCGATGAAGAAGAGCGTGGCGGCTCCGGCGATGAAGGCGAGCCCGACGATCGCGATGGCCGAGCTGGTCAGCACCTTCGAGATCTCGCCCCGGCTGGCCCGGCCGATGAAGATGACCCCCAGCACGGCCAGCAGGATCGGGGCGATCTTGCTGGCGAAGAACGTGACGACACCCTCGGTGTCGATGCCCTTCGGCGCCGGCTCGGCGAGTGGAGTCGACGCCAGGGTGGAGAGCGTGTGGGCGGCGGCGGACGTCACCGTCTCCATCAGCTCGATGGCGATCACTGGAACCTCCCCAAGTCGCGGCCGGCGGTGCCGCGGTGGTGCAGTAGGCATGCCTGGCGGGAATGCTGGTCACTGGGCGTAGCGTCGGCGACCCTGCGTTCGTTACCCACCACGGAGGGTGGTGAGCTTTGGACGGATTTTCCCGCTTCGGCCCTCCCTCCAGGCTTCGCCATCTCGATGCCGGGCAATTCCAAAGCGTACGGGCAGGCACTCTTTGCGACAAGCCGCGAAGAGTCTGCCCGATCCGGCCCGGACGACCGATCGTACACCCGTTCGAATGCGCATGTCACCGCCCTCGACCCGGCCCCTCCGGGGCGCTCCGGGCGACCGGTACCGTCTAGTCGTGACCGATCTGGTACGGGCCTCGACCCCGGTGGTGATGGGCGTCCTCAACGTCACGCCCGACTCCTTCTCCGACGGCGGACGGTACGCCGACCTCGCCGCCGCCGTCGGACACGGCGTGCGCCTGCGGGCCGACGGCGCGCATCTGGTGGACGTCGGCGGCGAGTCCACCCGGCCCGGCTCCGACCGGGTCGACGCGGAGACCGAGACGGCCCGGGTGCTGCCGGTCGTCCGGGAGCTGGCCGCCGCCGGCGTGCCGGTCAGCATCGACACCACCCGCGCGCGGGTCGCCGAGGCGGCCCTCGCCGCCGGGGCGGCCGTGGTCAACGACGTCTCCGGTGGCCTCGCCGACCCCGACATGGCCCGCGTGGTCCGGGACGCCGGCTGCCCCTGGGTGCTCATGCACTGGCGGGGCCACGCCCGCGAGATGGGCGAGCTGGCCCGCTACACCGACGTGGTCGCCGACGTCCGCGCCGAGCTGGGCCGGCGCATCGACGAGGCGCTGCGGGCCGGGGTCGCCGCCGACCGGATCGTGATCGACCCCGGGCTCGGCTTCGCGAAGACGGCCGCGCACAACTGGGAGCTGAGCGCCCGCCTGCCCGAGCTGCTGAACCTCGGCTTCCCGCTGCTCTTCGCGTCCAGCCGCAAGGCGTACCTGGGCAGGCTGCTGGCCGGCCCCGACGGCGCCCCCCGGCCGACGGACGGCCGGGACGTGGCCACCGTCGCCACCAGCCTGCTCGCGGTGGCCGCCGGCGCCTGGGGCGTCCGCGTGCACGACGTGCGCGCCACCGTCGACGCCCTCGCCGTCTGGCGGGCGACGGGCGCGCCCCGCCTGGCGCCCGCGACCACCGGCGCGGCCCACGCGGGCGCCGGCCGGGCGGACAGCACCGCCGACCACGGAGGAGACCGATGACCGACCGCATCGAGCTGACCGGCCTGCGGGCGCACGGCCGGCATGGGGTGTACGACTTCGAACGCGCCCAGGGCCAGGACTTCGTCGTCGACGCCGTCCTGGAGATGGACCTGGGCCCGGCGGCGCGCTCCGACGAGGTGACCGACACCGTCCACTACGGCGAGTTGGCCGAGCGCCTGGTCGCCGTCGTCACCGGCGAGCCGGTCAACCTGATCGAGACGCTCGCCGACCGGCTGCTGGCCGTCTGCCTGGCCGACCCCCGGGTCGAGGCCGCCACGGTCACCGTGCACAAGCCGGAGGCGCCCGTCCCGCACACCTTCACCGACGTGGCCGTCACGATGACCCGGCGGCGGGACCGGTGACCCGCGCCGTCCTCTCCCTCGGCAGCAATCTCGGTGACCGGCTGGCGCACCTGCGCTCGGCCGTGTCGGCGTTCGGCGACGACGTGCTCCTGGTCTCCGGCGTCTACGAGACTCCACCGTGGGGGGACGCGGACCAGCCGGCGTACCTCAACGCGGTGCTGCTCGCCGAGGACCCGGCCGCGACGCCGCGCGACTGGCTGGAGCGCGCCCGGGCCGCGGAGCGCGCCGCCGGGCGGACCCGCGACCCGGAGCGGCGCTTCGGGCCGCGCACCCTGGACGTCGACGTCATCGCCGTCTGGTCCGACGACGAGCCGGTGCTCAGCGACGACCCCGAGCTCACCCTGCCGCACCCCCGGGCGCACCTGCGGGCCTTCGTGCTGCGGCCGTGGATCGACATCCAGCCGTACGGCCGGCTGCCCGGGCACGGTTGGCTGACCGACCTGCTCAACACCGGCCCGGCGGCCGCCGACGCCCTGGATCTGCGCCCCCGGCCGGATCTGGCGATAGAGTCGACGGCATGACCCAGTGGAGCCGGCCGGCATGACGCAGGCGCGATCCCCACGCCCGGGCGGGACGGGTCCCGACCGGTCCCGGATGGGCCCGACCCGGATCTCCACCCTGGTGGTGGCCGGCCTCGCCGCCGCCGCGGTGGCCTGGCTGCTGATCAGCACCCTCTACTACGACTACCTGCCCGACCTGCCCTGGCTGCCGGTGGTCACCCTGGCCACGCTCGCCGTGCTGGAGGCGTACGCGGCGGTCAACACCCGGGGGCGGATCGAGCGCCGACCGGGCCGCGAACCGGTCAACCCGCTGCTGGTCGCCCGCTTCGTGGTGCTGGCCAAGGCGTCCTCGCTGGCCGGTGCCATCTTCGCCGGCTTCTACGCCGGGCTGACCGGCTGGCTCTTCGTCGAGCGCACGGACGCCGCCATGGACGACCGGCCGATCGCCGGCGCCGGCCTGCTCGCCGGGTTGGCCCTGGTGGCGGCGGCGCTCTGGCTGGAGCGCTCCTGCCGCGTACCGGAGCAGGAGGACGACGAGGACCGCGAGCCCGGCGACCGGGAGAACCGCCCCGGCCCGCGCTGACGCCGGGGGTTACGCCCGGCCTCCCGCACGGGTACGGTGCCTGCGACCGGAGAGCAACGGCCGCCCCGGCCCGCCGGCGCGTCGGACCTGGACGAGCGGCCATGTGGGAGGCGGCGGTTATGGGGTACGACGAACCGGGGCGCGACTCGTCCGCCGAGCCCTCGTCCGGCATCCCCGCCGCCGTCCTGGAGAACGTCTTCGACGACCCGGCGCACGGGGAACCCGGCCGGGACCGGTTCGCCGTCCACGTCGTCTGGGAGTTGCTGCTCCTCACCACGTTGGCCGTCGGGACGTTCCTGCTCTGGCGGGAGAGCCCGGACGCGCTGCGCGGGGCCGGGCTGCGCTCGCTGCTGCTCGACGCGGTCGTGCTCGGGCTGCTGGCGCTGGCCGCCGGGTTGAGCCTGCGCACCGCCGCGGTGAACCTGGCGGTCGGCCCGGTGGCGGTCGCCGCCGCGCTGCACGTCGCCGAGCAGGGCGACCGGGGCGTCACGGCGGCCGCCGGGCCGGCCGTCGCGGTCGCCGCGCTGGGCGGGCTGGCCCTGGCGCTGGCCGTGGTGGTGCTGCACGTCCCCGGCTGGGCCGCCAGCCTCGCCGGCGCGGCGGGGGTGATCGTGTACGTGGAGCAGCGCTCCGCGCCGGTCCTGCCGCAGGGTGACTACGACCCCGGACGCGGCGCGCTGCACCTCTTCGCCGGGTTCGCGGCGGTCGCCGTGCTCGGCGGGTTGTTCGGGGCGGTGCGGGCGATCCGCCGGCTGCTCGGCCGGTTCCGTCCGGTCGCCGACCCGGCCCGCCGCCGCGGCGTCGTGGCGGCCGTGGTCACCTCGGGCGCGCTCGTCGGCTCCACGGTGCTCGCCGCGCTCGCCGGCATGCTCACCGCCTCCCGCGCCACCGGGCCCGTCGCGCCCGACGCCGGGCTGGACTGGACGGTGCTGGCGGTCGGCATGGCGCTGCTCGCCGGCACCAGCGCGTACGGCCGGCGGGCCGGCGTGTTCGGCACCCTGCTGGCGGTCTGCCTGGTCGCGGTCCTCCTCGCGTACGCGCAGGCCCGGGGCTGGACGGTGAGCCGGTGGGCGGTCGGCGCGGCGGCGCTCGGCGCCGGGTTGCTGGCCACCCGCCTGGTCGAGGCGTACGGGCGGCCGACGGCCGGGGCGGCGGCGGAACCGGTCCCGGTCGGCGACAGCCGGATCGGCACGGGCTGGACGGCGCCCCGGCCCGACCCGGTCGGTGACTGGCCGCCCGCCCTGCCGGCGCAGTCCACCGAGAGCCCGGTGGACCCGTGGAACGTGCCGCAGTGGGAGACGGGGCCACGCCGGTGGGACAGCGGCGACCGGTGAGCCGGCGCGACCGGAGCCGGGTCGCGGGGTGCCGCGTCCACCCGGCCGGGAGTGATCTCGCCGGTTAGGCTCGGCGGCATGACCGACACACCATCGGGCTCCGCCGGCCCGTCGTTCGACGAGCTCGACGCGCTCTCCACAGAGGAGCTGCGGGAGCGGGCCTTCGCGGTCGCCCGGGAGCGCCGCGACGTGGGCTTCTTCTGGTCGGTGCTGCGGCACCTGCCGAACGCGGACGAGGCCGCCGCCCTGGACGGCGCGCCCAACTCGGTCGGGCCGACGATCGACGAGGCCGCGGCGCTGTGGCGGGAGCTGACCGGGCACGGCTACGAGGAGTCGGCGCCGCTGCTGCGGGCCGCCTTCATCGACTACCTGACGAAGCACCCGCGGAGGTGACGGCGGCCGGCGGCTCCGGGCAGGTTTGCCCCCCGAGGTCCGCCGGGAACTGATCCGATCATGGCGCTCACCAACCCGCCGCGTGCCGGCGGCCGTTACGGGACGGCGGCGGGCACGGGCGCGCTCGCCGCGCTCCTGCTGGTCGCGGTCTGCGGCAGCCCGGCGTACGTCGGCTGGGCCGCGGGCACCGACCCCAACTCCGCCGGCGGCTGGTTCCTGCAGCTGCTCGCCTGGCCGGCCTGGCGACTCGACGGCGACGGGGCGGCCGGTGGCCTGCTCACCTCGAACCTGCGAGCCGTCCTGCTGGTGATCCTCGCGGCGGTCTTCCTCTACCTGCTGCCCGCCTCGCAGGTGGCGCGGGTGCAGGGGTCGGCGAGCCAGTTCTTCTCCGGCTGGGCCGCGTACGTGCTGGCCAGCGGCTTCGCCTCGCTGCTCGCCGCCTTCCTCGGCCCCGACCCGGCGCTGCTCACCGCCGTCCAGTCGGCCGGCGCCGGCGCGACGTACGGCTTCCTCTCCGGCTGGATCATCGGCACGGCCAGCCTCGGCGGCCGCGCGTGACGCCGCCCGCCCCGCGAGGTTTCCGGCCGGGCCCTCGCCGGTGACCTGAACCCGCCGACGCCGGCCGACCCGGTCGGCGCCGCGGCCGTCGCGGTCAGCTGTCGGGCCGGCCGAGTTCGAGCAGCCGCGTCCGGCTGAGCACGCCCACCGGCCGCCCCTCGTCGGTCACCACCACCCGGTCCGCGGCCGAGGTCAGCAGCGCCCCCAGGGCGTCGTACGCCGAACCGCCCAGCGGCACCGTCGGCAGGTCCGCCACCCCGGTCGCGGGCAGCGGTTCGACGGCCTCGCCGGTGAGCGGGGTGACCGCCAGCCGGCGGATGCCCCGGTCGGCGCCGACGAACTCGCGGACGAAGGGCGTGGCCGGCGCGCCGAGCACGGCGGCCGGGGTGTCGTACTGCTCCAGGCGGCCACCCTCGGAGAGCACCGCGATCCGGTCGCCCAGCCGCACCGCCTCGTCCAGGTCGTGGGTGACCAGCACGATCGTCTTGCGCACCTCGGCCTGCAGCCGGAGGAACTCCTCCTGCAGCCGGGTCCGGGCGATCGGGTCGACGGCCGAGAACGGCTCGTCCATCAACAGCACCACCGGGTCGGCGGCGAGGGCCCGGGCCACCCCGACCCGCTGTCGCTGCCCGCCGGAGAGTTCGTGCGGGTAGCGGCGGCCGAACGTCGCCGGGTCGAGCCCCACCAGCTCCAGCAGCTCCTCGACGCGGCGGCGGCTGCGCTCGCGGGGCCAGCCTAGCAGCCGGGGCACGGTGGCGACGTTGACGCTGACCGTCTGGTGCGGAAAGAGCCCGACGTTCTGGATCACGTAGCCGATCCGGCGGCGCAGGCGGACGGGGTCCACGCGGGTCACGTCCTCGCCGTCGAGCAGGATGCGCCCGCCGGTCGGCTCGATCAGCCGGTTGACCATCCGCAGCACCGTGGACTTGCCGCAGCCCGACGGTCCGATGAGCACCACCAGCTCGCCCGCCTTGATGTCCAGGCTCAGCTCGCGTACGGCCTCGGTGCCGTCCGGATAGCGCTTGTGGATGCCCTCCAGCGCGATCGACGCCGCGCGCGGCCCGTCGTGACCCGTGGTTGCCGGGGTAACGTCCACCCATGTCCTTCCGCCTGAGCTACCGGGCCGACCCGGGTAACCCGTGGTTCTCCTGGCAGTACGTGCGGGACAACTCTGACACGATCCTCGCCGCCGTGCGGGAGCACGCCTCGCTGACGGTGCGCGCGGTGCTGATCGCCGCCCTGATCGCCCTGCCGCTGGCCGTGGCCGCGTACTGGTTCCGCTCGCTGGCCGGGCCGGTGCTGGCCCTCACCGGCGTGCTCTACACGGTCCCGTCGCTGGCGCTGTTCGCGTTCATCGCGCCCTACCTGGGCATCGGCGCGGTGACGGTGCTCAGCGTGGTGGTCCTCTACGCGCTGCTGGTGATCGTCCGCAACGCCGTCGCCGGGCTCAACCAGGTGCCCCCCGAGGTCCGCGAGGCGGCCGAGGGGATGGGGTACGGCCGCTGGGGCCGGCTGTTCCGGGTCGAGCTGCCGCTGGCGCTGCCGGGCATCCTCACCGGGCTGCGGCTGGCCACGGTCTCCACGGTGGCCCTGGTGACCGTGGGTGTGGTGATCGGGCGGGGCGGGCTCGGGCAGCTGATCTTCGCCGGTTTCCAGAACAACTTCTACAAGGCGCAGATCATGACGGGGACCCTGCTCTGCGTCCTGCTCGCCCTGGTGCTCGACCTGATCCTGGCCGGCGTGGGCCGGCTGTTGACCCCGTGGCTGCGGAGAAGGACGGCGTGAGCGTGAGGGATGCGGCGCGGCGGAGTGGCGCGGTCGCGAACGGAAGGCGAGCCCGATGAACCCCGTCGAGGCGGCGCTGGTCTGGCTCAACGACCCGCTGAACTGGACCAACCCGGGCGGGATCCTGGACCGGCTCGGCGAGCACCTGTCGATGTCGGCGGCGGCGGTGGCGCTGGGCTGCCTGGTCGCCTGGCCGATCGGGCTCTGGCTCGGGCACATGGGTCGGGGCGGCGGCCTGGTGGTGCTGGTGTCGAACATCACGCTCGCGGTGCCGACGCTGGCCCTGCTCACCATCCTGCCGCTGACCTTCCTCGGCTTCGGCCGGCCGTCGGTGGTGGTCGCGCTGGCGGTCTTCGCGGTGCCGCCGCTGCTGGCCAACGCGTACACGGGGGTGCGGCAGGCCGATCCGGAGGCCCGGGACGCGGCCCGCGGGATGGGCTTCTCCGGGTGGCAACTGCTGCGCCGGGTCGAGCTGCCGCTGGCGGTGCCCTACCTGGCGGCCGGGTTCCGGACCGCGGCGGTGCAGGTGGTGGCCACCGCCGCGCTGGCCTCCTTCGTCAACGGCGGCGGCCTCGGCCAGATCATCCGCGCCGGCTTCGGGCTGGACATCGCCGCCGGCGGCGGTCAGATCCTCGCGGGCGGCGTCCTGGTGGCCGGGCTGGCCGTCCTGGTCGAGCTGGTGCTGGCGCTGGTCGAGCGGCTGGTCACCCCGCGCCCGCTGCGCGTCACCCGGCGCCGGGCCCGCAGACGGGCGGCGGACGCGCTGGCCGGGGGCTGACGCCGTCCGCTGCCGGGAACGCGCCGGGGCGGCTGACGGCCGGTGACGATCCGATGACAAAGCCCTCCCCGGGTTGTCGGACCCACGTGGAGGATGTTGGGTGGAAGATCGCGGGCGGCCGGACAGCGGATCGCTCGCGGGACACAACGGGCGACCGGACAGCGGATCGCCCGTCGGACACGCGGCCGGCCCGGAAGGGTCGCGCCGGGACACGGAAGGCGGGCACTGATGCGCGCACGTACACGCCTGGCGGTCGGTGCGGTGGGAGCCCTCGCCGCGGCGGGGCTGCTGACCGGCTGCGGCGACGCCGGCTCCTCCGGCACGGAGGGCCCGGAGCCGGCGGCCTCGGGGGCCGGCTGCGCCCCGGTCGCCGGTGACCAGCTCGTCGTCCTCGACGACGACAAGAAGCTCCAGAACACCGACAACGTCATTCCGGCGGTCAACGCCAAGGCCGCCAACCCGCAGCTGATCGCGGCGCTCGACAAGGTGTCGGCGGCGCTCGACACGCCGAAGCTGATCCAGCTCAACAAGGCCGTCGACGTGGACCGCAAGACCGCGGAGAAGGCGGCCGAGGAGTTCGCGGCGGCCAACAACGTCACTGCGGGCATCGCGAAGGGGCCCGGCGGGCGGATCGTGATCGGCGCGGCCAACTTCACGGAGAACCAGATCCTCGCCGAGCTCTACAAGATCGCGCTGACCGCCGCCGGCTACGAGGCCAAGGTGCAACAGATCGGCAATCGCGAGCTCTACGAGCCGGCCCTGGAGAAGGGTGAGATCCAGGTCGTCCCGGAGTACGCGGCGACCATGGCCGAGTTCCTGAACACCAAGACCAACGGCAAGGACGCCCAGCCGGTGTCCTCGCCGGAGCTGGACAAGACCGTCGCCGCGCTCAAGGCGGCCGGCGACAAGGCGGGCATCGTCTTCGGCGCGCCCGCCGCGGCGCAGGACCAGAACGCCTTCGCCGTGACCAAGGCGTTCGCCGACAAGTACGGCGTGCGCACCCTCTCCGAGCTGGCCGCCAAGTGCTCCGGTCAGGCCACTGTGCTGGCCGGGCCGCCGGAGTGCCCGCAGCGGCCGAAGTGCCAGGCCGGGCTGGTCCAGGTCTACGACTTCAAGGCCGGCTCGTTCAGCTCGCTGGACCAGGGCGGCCCGCAGACCAAGAACGCCCTGAAGACCGGCGCCGCGAGCGTCGGCCTGGTCTTCTCCTCGGACGGCGCGCTGGCCACCGGCTGATCGCCGGCCGGTCGCCCCCGCCGACAAGCGCAATCCACCGCTGC
>NZ_JBPQTP010000166.1:0-10068 GCF_051386395.1 Micromonospora sp. URMC 106 | reverse complement strand
GCGACACCACGCCCCCGCCGCCTGCCGACGGTGCCCGCCCCGCGCTCCTCCGAGCCGGAGTCCGGGCAGGTGGAGCGGGGTGCGCAGGCCCCCCGGACGGGTGAATCACCGCGCTCCGTTAACCAACATGTGGGATCAGTTGACTCATCGCGTGAGATGCGTCAGGCTTGACCGCATGTCGTCGTACCGGTCGCTGCGAGTACTTACCTGAGCGCACTCTCGCCATCGAGAGTGCGCTGGCCCCGTGCATCCTGCACGAGGGCTTTTTTGTTGCCGTCGGACCCATCGACCCGGAGCCCCGCGCCCCGCGTCCCACCGCTCGAACAGCCGCACCCACTCCAGCCGAAGGCCTGAACCGCCATGACGAGACCCACGCCAGAGACACTCGCCCACTCCGCCCGGCGGACCCGTCCGGGCGCCGAGCCCGCGAGCGACGCCGACCACGCCGGCGCCGCCCGCGCCGCGGCCACCCCGGCCGTCCCGGGAGTACGCGCACCCGCCCCGGCCCAGGTCTCCGGTGCCGGCTCGCTCGTGCGGTCCCTCGAGGCGCTCGGCGTCGACGTCGTCTTCGGCATCCCGGGTGGCGCGATCCTGCCGGCGTACGACCCGCTCTACGACTCGACCGTCCGGCACATCCTGGTCCGCCACGAGCAGGGCGCCGGGCACGCCGCCACCGGCTACGCCCAGGCGACCGGCCGGGTCGGGGTCTGCATGGCCACCTCCGGCCCCGGCGCGACGAACCTGGTCACCCCGATCGCCGACGCGTACATGGACTCGGTGCCGATCGTGGCGATCACCGGGCAGGTCGCGCGGCCCTCGATCGGCACGGACGCCTTCCAGGAGGCGGACATCCAGGGCATCACCCTGCCGATCACCAAGCACAACTTCCTCGTGCAGGACGCCGAGGAGATCCCGCAGGTGCTGGCCGAGGCGTTCCACCTGGCCGCCACCGGTCGGCCCGGGCCGGTCCTGGTCGACATCCCCAAGGACGTCCTCCAGGCGCCCACCACCTTCTCCTGGCCGCCGACGCTGGACCTGCCGGGCTACCGGCCGACCCTGCACCCGCACGGCAAGCAGATCCGCGAGGCGGCGCGGCTGATGACCTCCGCCCGTCGCCCGGTGCTCTACGTCGGCGGCGGCGTGCTCAAGGCCGGCGCGACCGAGGGGCTGCGGAAGCTGGCCGAGCTGACCGGGATCCCGGTGGTCACCACGCTGATGGCGCTCGGCGCGTTCCCCGACTCGCACCCGCAGCACCTGGGCATGCCCGGCATGCACGGCACGGTCGCCGCGGTCTACGGCCTGCAGAAGGCGGACCTGATCGTGGCCCTTGGCGCGCGCTTCGACGACCGGGTCACCGGCAAGCTGGACTCCTTCGCCCCGGACGCGACGGTGGTGCACGCCGACATCGACCCGGCCGAGATCGGCAAGAACCGGCACGCCGACGTCCCGATCGTCGGGGACGCCCGGCACGTCATCGACGAGTTGCTCGCGGCGGTGACGAACGAGCAGTCGGCCGGGCACCGCGCCGACACCGCCGACTGGTGGACCCAGCTCGACGACCTGCGCAAGCGCTACCCGCTGGGCTACGAGGCGCCGGCCGACGGCACCCTGTCCCCGCAGTACGTGATCAAGCGGCTCGGCGAGATCGCCGGCCCGGACGCGATCTACGTCGCCGGGGTGGGCCAGCACCAGATGTGGGCCTCCCAGTTCATCTCGTACGAGAAGCCGTACACCTGGCTGAACTCCGGCGGCCTCGGCACGATGGGCTACGCGGTGCCGGCGGCGATGGGCGCCAAGGTCGGCAAGCCGGACACGGTGGTCTGGGCGGTCGACGGCGACGGCTGCTTCCAGATGACCAACCAGGAGTTGGCCACCTGCGCGCTGGAGGGCATCCCCGTCAAGATCGCCGTGATCAACAACGGCAACCTCGGCATGGTCCGGCAGTGGCAGACCCTCTTCTACGGGGAGCGCTACTCCAACACCGACCTCGGCACCCACAAGCACCGCATTCCGGACTTCGTGAAGCTCGCCGAGGCGCTCGGCTGCGTCGGCCTGCGCTGCGAGAACGCCGAGGACGTCGACAAGACCATCGCGGCCGCGATGGCGATCAACGACGCCCCGGTGGTCATCGACTTCGTGGTCGGCAAGGACGCGATGGTGTGGCCGATGGTCGCCGCCGGGACCAGCAACGACGAGATCATGTTCGCCCGGGGTGTCCGCCCCGCCTTCGACGAGGACGAGCTGTAGTCATGACCGAACGCACCGAGCGCAGCGAGGGCCGTGAGGGCATGACGAGGAAGGCGCTGCCATGACCGGCACCGAGCGCGGCGAGGGCCGTGAGGGCATGACGAGGAAGGCGCTGTAATGACGATGCACACCCTGTCGGTGCTGGTGGAGAACAAGCCGGGTGTCCTGGCCCGGGTCTCCGGGTTGTTCTCCCGGCGCGGCTTCAACATCGACAGCCTCGCCGTCGGCGAGACCGAGAACCCGGACGTCTCGCGGATCACCATCGTGGTCAACGCCGAGTCGTCCCCGCTGGAGCAGGTGACGAAGCAGCTCAACAAGCTGGTCAACGTGCTCAAGATCGTCGAGCTGGACCCGCAGGTCTCGGTCGCCCGGGAACTGCTCCTGGTCAAGGTGCGCGCCGACCGCGCGGCCCGGGCCCAGGTCCTGGAGACGGTCGGCCTGTTCCGGGCCCGGGTGGTCGACGTGGCCCCGGACACGCTGACCATCGAGGCCACCGGCACCCCGGACAAGCTGGACGCGCTGCTGCGCGACCTCGAACCCTTCGGGATCAAGGAGATGGTCCAGTCCGGGCTGGTGGCGATCGGGCGCGGCTCGCGCTCCATCACCGCCGGGCCCGCGCTCCGGGCCGCCTGACTCCGCCAACGCCGGCGCCACGCGCCGCCTGAGAACCGACACCGCACAGATCCACGACGGGCCGCCCGGGCCGCCGTACGAAAGGGAAATCATGAGCGTTGAGGTGTACTACGACGACGATGCCGACCTGGGCCTGATCCAGGGCCGCAAGGTCGCGGTGGTCGGCTACGGCAGCCAGGGCCACGCTCACGCGCTGTCGCTGCGCGACTCCGGCGTCGACGTGGTGATCGGTCTGCCGGAGGGCTCCAAGAGCCGGGCCAAGGCCGAGGAGCAGGGCCTGCGGGTGGTCACGCCCGCCGAGGCGGCGGCCGAGGCCGACGTCATCATGATCCTCGCGCCGGACACCGCCCAGCGCCGCCTCTACGCCGAGTCGATCGCGCCGAACCTGGCCCCGGGCAAGGCCCTCTTCTTCGGCCACGGCTTCAACATCCGCTACGGCCTGATCAAGCCCCCGGCCGAGGTCGACGTGGCGATGGTCGCCCCGAAGGGCCCCGGTCACCTGGTCCGCCGCCAGTACGCCGACGGCAAGGGCGTGCCCTGCCTGGTCGCCGTCGAGCAGGACGCCAGCGGCACCGCGCTCGCGCTGGCCCTGTCGTACGCCAAGGGCATCGGCGGCACCCGGGCCGGCGCGATCCGCACCACCTTCACCGAGGAGACCGAGACCGACCTCTTCGGCGAGCAGGCGGTGCTCTGTGGCGGCGCGGCGGCGCTCGTGCAGACCGGCTTCGAGGTGCTCACCGAGGCGGGCTACGCCCCCGAGGTGGCGTACTTCGAGTGCCTGCACGAGCTGAAGCTCATCGTCGACCTCATGTACGAGGGCGGCATCGCCAAGATGCGCTACAGCATCTCGGACACCGCCGAGTACGGCGATCTCTCCCGGGGGCCGCGCGTCATCGACGCGCGGGTCAAGGAGGAGATGCGCAAGATCCTCGGCGAGATCCGGTCCGGCGAGTTCGCCCGGGAGTGGGTGGCCGAGGACGAGGCCGGCCGGCCGAACTTCAGCAAGTGGCAGGCCGAGGGCGCGGCGCACCCGATCGAGGAGACCGGCCGGAAGCTGCGCGGCATGATGAGCTGGGTGGACCGCCCGATCACCGAGACCGCCTGACCGCACACCGGCGGCCCGGGCCCGGCGCTCTCCCCGGCGCCCGGCCCGGGCTGCTCCCTGTCCGCCACCAGTCGTTCCGCCGACCACCGACCGCCGTCGCCGTTCACCGCCTCGTCACCGCGCGTTGTGAGGGCACTCACCCCACGGTCCGGGACATGCCGGCCGGGCCGCACCCTACGATCGCGGGTAGGTGCGTAGCCGGCACCTGACGGCCATGGCACGGATCAGCGCGGGGCGCAGCGCGGCGTCCCGCAGCCCGGCCCACCGCTCTGACGACAACTAGAGGACCGATGACTCCTGTCGTACTGATCGCCGAAGAACTCGCACCCGCCGCCATCGAGGTGCTCGCCCACGACTTCGACGTGCGCCACGTCGACGGCACCGACCGTCCGGCCCTGCTCTCGGCGCTCTCCGAGGCCGACGCCGTGATCGTGCGCAGCGCCACCCAGATCGACGCCGAGGCGATCGCCGCCGCGCCGCGGCTGAAGGTCGTCGCCCGGGCGGGCGTGGGCCTGGACAACGTCGAGGTGCCGGCCGCCACCGCGCGGGGCGTCATGGTCGTCAACGCCCCCACCTCCAACATCGTCTCGGCCGCCGAGCAGGCCCTCGCGCTGCTGCTCGCCGTGGCCCGCAACACCGCCAGCGCCAGCGCCGCGCTGAAGGCGGGGGAGTGGAAGCGGTCGAAGTACACCGGCGTGGAGATCCAGGGCAAGACCGTCGGCGTGGTCGGGCTCGGCCGCATCGGCGTGCTCTTCGCGCAGCGGATCGCCGCCTTCGGCACCCGGCTGATCGCGTACGACCCGTACATCCAGCCGGCCCGCGCGGCCCAGCTCGGCGTCCGCCTGGTCGGCCTGGAGGAGCTGCTGCGGGAGAGCGACTTCATCTCGATCCACCTGCCGAAGACCCCGGAGACGGTCGGCCTGATCGGTGAGAAGGAGCTGGCCGTCGTCAAGCCGGGCGTCCGGATCATCAACGCCGCCCGGGGCGGGCTGGTCGACGAGCAGGCCCTGGCCGACGCGATCGCCGAGGGTCGGGTCGCCGGCGCGGGCGTGGACGTCTACGCCAAGGAGCCGTGCACCTCCTCGCCGCTGTTCGCCTTCGACAACGTGGTGGCCACCCCGCACCTGGGCGCCTCCACCGCCGAGGCGCAGGACAAGGCCGGTCTGGCCGTCGCCAAGAGCGTCAAGCTGGCGCTCCAGGGCGAGTTCGTGCCGGACGCCGTCAACGTGCAGGCCGGCGGCGTCGTCGCCGAGGACGTCCGGCCGCTGCTGCCGCTGGCCGAGAAGCTCGGCCGGGCCTTCACCGCCGTCGCGGGCGGGGTCGCCGCCAGCGTCACCGTCGAGGTACGCGGCGAGATCGTCAACCACGACGTGTCGGTGCTCAAGCTCGCCGCCACCAAGGGGCTGTTCAGCTCGGTGGTCGAGGAGCAGGTCACCTACGTCAACGCCCCGCACCTGGCGGCCGAGCGCGGCGTCGAGGTCACGCTGGCCGCCCAGGCCGAGACGGCCGACCACCCCAACCTGGTCACCGTCCGCGGCGCGCTGCCCGACGGCCGTACGGTCAGCGTCTCCGGCACCGTGACCCAGGCCGGCACGCGGGACGTCATCAAGCTGACCGAGGTCGACGGCTTCGACGTGGAGATCGGCGCGGAGGGCATCCTCGTCTTCCTCCGTTACGTCGACCGCCCGGGCGTCGTGGGCACCGTCGGCACGCTGCTCGGCGAGGCCGGCATCAACATCGCGGCGATGCAGGTGGCCCGCCGGGAGGCCGGCGGCGAGACGCTGATGACCCTGACGGTGGACCAGGCGCTCGGCGCGGACCTGCTCACCTCGGCGGCGGACTCGATCGGCGCGGTCGCCGCCAGCGCCGCCGACCTGCGCGACGAGTGACCTGAGCGCACGACAGCGGGGGCCCGGCGATCCGCCGGGCCCCTTCGTCGTACGGGCGGAGGGTCAGCCGGGCAGCCGGGCCGGCGGCGGGTAGACCGAGCCGTCCTGGGCGTCGAAGAGCATGAGGTCGTGCTCGCCGGCCAGCCGCTCGATGTCGAGCAGCACCTCGTCCGCGCAGGTCGGGTGCAGGTTCAGCTCGACGTGGTCGTTCGCCGCGTGCAGCGGCGCCACCGCCCACGGGGTGTCCGGCCCGGCCGGCCGGTCCGGGTAGCTGGTGGTGATCGCCCGGTAGAACGCCACGACCCGCGGGTCCGGGTGCCGCTCGACGTGCTGCCCCTGCCGGCAGCGGCGCACGGCCGCCCGCACGTCCTCGGGTGTCGCCCCGTCCGCCAGGGCCCACACGCTCAGATCGAAACTCACGGCGGACAGCGTGCCATCCGTCGTTCACCGTGTCGAAATCGCCCCGCCGACAGGCGCCGTCGGTGTCGTGAGAGTCCGGTGTGGAGACCCTTGCGTCGAGTTGCGTCGATTCGCTAGCGTACCCGTGCGGTCACTGGCCGAGCTCGCGGCGTGGGCCCGTCTTCGGGTGGCGAGGTCGACGTCCGGCCGACCGGTCCGCACCCCTCGAATGCGCGAGCCACGCGCACTCGTCGCTGACCGGCCCTCACGGTGGTTGCCGCAACCGTGGGGGCCGATCGCGCGTCACCGCTCCGCAATGGCCAGCCACGGGCGCGTCACCGGACGGCCCGGCGCCCGACGGTGCTGGGGCGCGGCTCAGCGGCGGTGGGCGAAGAGGGCGCGGTAGTCCGACCCGTTGCGGAACCAGGCCAGCCCGACCGGCCCGGCGGCGTAGAGCGCGGTGGCGTAGGCGTCGGCGACGGCGAGGTCGGGGCCGACGACCGTCGCGGCGACCAGCTGGTCGGCCGGCTCCCCGGTGTGCGGGTCCACCACGTGTCCCTGCCGGCCGCTGACCCCGGACGTGCCGATCGCGCCCGCCGTCATCTCCAGCACCAGCGGCGCGCGCTGCCGGTCCGTCGGGTGGTGCACCGCGACCCGCCAGGGGCCGCCGTGCGCCGCGTGCCCGCGTACGACCAGGTCGGCGCCGGTGAGCACGGCGTAGTCGTGGATGCCGGCGGCACGCAGCCGGGCGGCGGCCCGCTCCACCGCCCACCCGCCGAGCAGGCCGCCCGGGTCGAAGCCGCCGGGCACCGCCCAGGCGTCGAACCAGCCGTCGGTGGCCGCCCGCATCGCCGCGCAGCGGTCGACCAGGTCGGCCAGCGGCGGGTACGACTCGGGGCTGATCTCGCCCCGGCGCAGCCGGGAGACGAGGCTCTCCGGCCGGGTCGGGCCGTAGGTGAGGTCGATGGCCCGCAGCTCCGCCACCGCGTCCCGCAGCGCCTCCCCGACGCCGCGACGGCCCAGCCACTCGGGGGCGTTGAGCAGCAGCGAGTATTCCGCCGTCGAGGTCCGCACGGTGTGCTGGACGGCGATCCGGTCGCCGGCGGCGGCGGGCCGGTCGAGGCGGTGGCTGCGGGAGCCGAGGCGCAGGTCCGGCCGGCGGGGCTGGAAGGCCGACTGGTCCACCCAGCGGGTTCGTGGCTGCTGGTCGATCCGCATGACAGTGCTCCCTCGCTGCCGGCGCCCGCGTCGTCGCGGTGCCGTCGCGGGCCCCCGTGACCCGCTCGTCACCACGCTAGGCAGCGGAGATGACCTGACCATGAATGTCACCTGAGAGCCTCCTGTGCATCCCGATTTCCCGGATGCTGGAAGCTTCGTACCGGGACGCGGGACGGCGGCGTACGGTCGGACGAAACGGCGAGGCGAAGGAGCGCAGGACGTGGCACGGATCGCGGTGGTGGCCGGGGACGGGATCGGACCCGAGGTGGTCGCGCAGGCCCGCAAGGTCATCGACGCCGTGCTCCCGGGGGTGGAGGCCACCGAGTACGACCTCGGCGCCGCCCGCTACCACCGCACCGGCGAAGTGCTCCCCGACTCGGTGCTGACCGAGCTGGCCGGGCACGACGCGATCCTGCTGGGCGCGGTCGGCGACCCGAGCGTGCCGCCGGGCGTGCTGGAGCGGGGCCTGCTGCTCAAGCTGCGCTTCGCCTTCGACCAGTACGTCAACCTGCGCCCGTCGCGGCTCTGGCCCGGCGTGGCCGGGCCGCTGGCCAGCGTCAAGCCGGGCGAGGTCGACCTGGTGGTGGTCCGCGAGGGCACCGAGGGCCTCTACGCCGGCGCCGGTGGCGCGCTGCACCGCGGCACCCCCGCCGAGGTCGCCACCGAGGAGAGCCTGAACACGCGGCACGGCGTGGAGCGGGTCATCCGCGACGCCTTCGCCCGCGCCGCGCGCCGGGAGCGGCGCAAGGTCACGCTCGTGCACAAGACCAACGTGCTCACCCACGCCGGCTCGCTGTGGGCGCGCGCCTTCGAGGCCGTCGCCGCCGAGCACCCCGACGTGACCACGGAATACCAGCACGTCGACGCCGCCGCGATGTTCCTCGTGACCCAGCCCCAGCGCTACGACGTGGTCGTCACCGACAACCTGTTCGGCGACATCCTCACCGACATCGCCGCCGCGGTCACCGGGGGGATCGGGCTGGCCGCCAGCGGCAGCATCAACCCCGAGGGGGCGTACCCCTCGATGTTCGAGCCGGTGCACGGCTCCGCGCCGGACATCGCCGGGCGCGGCGTGGCCGACCCGGTGGCGGCCGTGCTCTCCGCCGCGCTGCTGCTCGACCAGCTCGGGCACGCCGACGCCGCGGCCCGGGTCACCGCCGCCGTCGGCGCGGAGCTGGCGGGCCGGACCGCGGGCGTACCGCTGCGCACCGAGGAGGTCGGCGACCGGCTGGCCGGGCACGCCGCCTCCTGAGCCCTCGGGCCGCCCGCCCCACCCGGGCGCCCGGTCCCCGTCAGCCGCCCCGCCCGCACCCACGGGCGCGGCGGCGTCCACCCGTCCGGCGGCGTCGCTACGCCCGGGCGGCGCTACCCCCTGAACGACCGTTCGGGGTAAGTTTCTCGCACCACATTTCTCGGCATGCGGACCCGTGTGCCGTCCGTTCCGCAGGGAGGTCAGCGCGATGAGCGGTGGTGACAAGCTCGACTTCGAGATCCGTCCGAATCCCGCGCCGGTATCCGTCGCCGACCGGGCCGCCCTGCTGGCCAACCCGGGATTCGGCCGGGTCTTCACCGACCACATGGTCACCATCCGCTACGCCGACGGCAAGGGCTGGTACGACGCCCGGATCGAGGCCCGCGCGCCGATCCCGATGGACCCGGCCGCCGCCGTGCTGCACTACGCGCAGGAGATCTTCGAGGGCCTGAAGGCGTACCGGACGGCCGACGGCGGGGTCACCATGTTCCGCCCCGAGGCCAACGCCGCCCGGTTCGCCGCCTCCGCCCGGCGGATGGCGATGCCGCCGCTGCCCGAGGAGGCGTTCGTCGACTCGCTGCGCCGGCTGGTCGAGATCGACCGGGACTGGATCCCCGAGGGCGCGGACGGCAGCCTCTACCTGCGTCCGTTCATGTTCGCCAGCGAGGTGTTCCTCGGCGTCCGGCCCGCCAACGAATACCTCTACGTGGTGATCGCCTCGCCGGTCGGCGCGTACTTCTCGGGCGGGGTCAAGCCGGTGACGGTCTGGGTCACCCCGGACTACACCCGGGCCGCCCCGGGCGGCACCGGCGCGGCGAAGTGCGGCGGCAACTACGCCAGCTCGCTGGTGGCCCAGGCGGAGGCGATCGAGCACGGCTGCGACCAGGTGGTCTTCCTGGACGCGGTGGAGCGGCGCTTCGTCGACGAGCTGGGCGGCATGAACGTGTTCTTCGTCTACGACGACGGCACGGTGGTCACCCCGCCGCTGACCGGCACGATCCTGCCCGGCATCACCCGGGAGTCGGTGCTCACCCTGGCCGCCGGCGCCGGGCACCGGGTCGAGGAGCGGCCGGTGAGCTTCGCCGACTGGCAGGCCGACGCGGCGAGCGGCCGGCTCCGGGAGGTGTTCGCCTGCGGCACCGCCGCGGTGATCACGCCGATCGGGGAGGTGCGCTTCCCCGACGGCGGGTTCCTGATCGGCGGCGGCGAGCCCGGGCGGGTCACCATGGCCCTGCGGCAGCAACTCGTCGACCTCCAGCGGGGCGGTTACGGGTCAGAGGACGCGCTGGACCCAGCCGTGCGGGTCGTCGGCTTCGCCCCGCTGG
>NZ_JBPQTP010000165.1:0-10402 GCF_051386395.1 Micromonospora sp. URMC 106 | reverse complement strand
CCCCCCCCCCCCCCCCCCCCCCCCCCCCCCCCCCCCCCCCCCCCCCCCCCCCGCCAGCGCTATCCGAGCAGCGGGGTGGCGGCCTTCGCCGCGTCGTCGAGCGCCTGCTCCACGGACTTCTTGCCGAGCAGGGCGGCCTGGATCTCCGGAGAGAGGACGCCCTGGACGTCGCGCGCCTTCTCGTGCAGCGGGCCGACCGTGCTGGTGGCCACGTGCTTCTCCTGCTCCGCGAGGACGGGGTCGCTGGCCCAGAGCGGACCGGTGGACTTGCGCGGGGAGAACAGGCCGGCGCCCATGTCGTACTTCTTGGTGTTCTCGGCGTTCGTGGCGAAGGCGATCCACTTGCCGGCGGCGTCCTTGTCCTTGGCGTTGCGCAGCATGGACAGCGAGCCGACAGTGCCGTAGCCGATCTGCTTGGTCTCCGTGAAGTGCGGGACGACCTGGATGTTCTCCTTGCCCCAGAACTTCTCGATCTCCGCCACCGGCACGTGCCAGACGCAGGCGACCTTGTTCTGCGCGGCGCGGGTCTGCTCGATCGGCGGGCCGGCGGTGATCAGGGACTTGTCGACGTAACCGGCGTCGACGAGCTGCTTGAGGAAGTTCAGCGCCTTCTTCCCGGCGTCGCTGTTGAAGGCGACCGACTTGCCGTCGGGGCTGAACACGTCGCCGCCGGCCTGCCAGAGCAGCGGGTAGAAGGTCTGGTTCAGGGTCTGCTTGGCGTCACCGGCATACGCGGTGATGTCGTAGCCCTTGGCCTTGAACTTCGGGGCCAGGGCGAGCAGGTCGCTCCAGCTGGTCGGGTACTTCGTCTCGCCGACGGCGGCGAAGACCTTCTTGTTGCAGATCGGCGTGGCGGCGCTGGTGAGGATCGGGGCGCCCATCATCTTGCCGTCGATGGTCACCGACTGCACCACGTTCTCGTGGAAGTCGCTCTTGGCCGCGGCATCGAGGTACTTGTCGACGGGCTCGATGTTGCGCGCGTACTTGGGCAGCTGGTCGGGGATGAGGTAGACGACGTCCGGCCCCTTGTTGCCCGCGATGGCCGTGGCGAGCGCCTGGTCACGGTTGGCCCAGGGGAAGATCTCGGTCTTGACCTCGATATCGGGGTTCGCCGCCTGGAACGCCTTGATCGTCTCGTCCCAGTGGGCGCGGTGCTTCGCCTCGTCGAAGATCACCGGGTATGTCCACATTGTCACGGTCGTCTTGCCGGAGTCACCGGAGCCGGAACCGCCGCAGCCCGTGGCCGCGAGAGCGGCGACGAGCGCCACCGCCACGGCCGACAGGCTCTTCCGAACACGCATCTCGCATCCTTCCGGGGGAGTCATGTTCGCAGTACATTAACTTACGGTCCAGGCCGATACTAGAGCCCGTAAGTACCGAGGTCACATCGTTACTGTTCGTGCAAATGCCTGGACAGATCGATCCAGATCCGTAATAGCGAAGGACTCCGATGACCGTCACCCTCGCCGTCGTCGGCGCCGGTAACCGCGGCAGCACGTACGCCGGATACGCGCTGCGCCACCCCGAGCAGGCCCGCATCGTCGCGGTCGCCGACCCCCGGCCCGCCCACCGCGCCGCGCTCGCCGACGCCCACGGCGTCGCGGCGGCCGGGTCGTTCGACTCCTGGCAGGCCCTCGCCGCGCAGCCCCGGCTGGCCGACGCCGTCGTCCTGGCCACCCCCGACCGCGAGCACGCCGAACCGGCCGCCCGCCTCGCCGACCTCGGTTACCACATCCTGCTGGAAAAGCCGATCGCCCCCAGCGAGGCCGAGTGCCGGGCGGTCGCCGCGGCGGCCGAGCGCACCGGCGTGCTGCTCGCCGTCTGCCACGTGCTTCGCTACACCCGCTACACCGACGCGGTGAAGCGGTACGTCGACGACGGCGCGCTGGGCCGGATCATCGGCGTCGAGCACCTCGAGCCGGTCGGCTGGTGGCACTTCGCGCACTCCTACGTGCGCGGCAACTGGCGCCGCGCCGACGACTCCTCCAGCAGCCTGCTCGCCAAGTGCTGCCACGACCTGGACTGGCTGCGCTACATCGTCGACGACACCCCGGCGCGGGTCAGCAGCGTCGGGGCGCTGCACCACTTCCACCCCGGCAACCGGCCGCGCGGCGCCGCCGACCGCTGCCTCGACTGCCACGTGGAGTCGACCTGCCCCTACTCGGCCGCCCGCTTCTACCGCGACTGCCTCGCCGACCCGGACCGGCACCAGTGGCCGCTGTCGGTGGTGACCCGCGACCTGACCGACGAGGGCGTCGACGCGGCGCTGCGCGACGGCCCGTACGGGCGGTGCGTCTACGGCGGCGGGAACGACGTCGTCGACCACCAGAGCGTCACCGTCTCCTTCGCCGGCGGCGCGACCGCCACCCTCACCATGAGCGCCTTCACCCCCGGCGGGCACCGACGCACCCGGATCATGGGCACCCACGGCTACCTGGAGGGCGACGGCGAACAGGTCACCGTGACCGACTTCGTCACCGGCGAGACGGCCACCACCGACACCCGCGGCGGCGGGGCGGACGCCGGCTCCGGCCACGGCGGCGGCGACATGGCGCTGATGGCGGCCTTCGTCGAGTCGGTCGCGACCGGCGACCGGTCACGGATGCGCTCCGGGCCGCGGGAGTCCCTGGACAGTCACCTGATGGCGTTCGCCGCCGAACGCAGCCGGCTCGCCGGCGGCGTCCCCGTGGCGCTCGGGCCCGCCGCCTCCTGACGGGGGCGGCACCTGCCGTCGGCGCCTCGGGACCGACCGGAGCGCTGCCCGAGACTGTGAATCTGCGGTGTCTTCGAGCCGCACGTCGTCGTACGCGGTCAGCAACCGACTCAGTCGTTGCGGGTCACCGCAGGATCCGTGAGCGAAACGACGAAGCCGTCACGAACGACAGACACCGGCGCCTTCGGGCGGGGGACGACATCCCGACGGTCTCCCGCAACCGCTGCCACTTCGCCAATGATCAGGCGTGTTCACCAGCCAACCGCCGGGCCAGGTCCTCGGCTACCGACTCCACGACCGCTCTGGGCGGCTCCACCCAACTGTCGAAGCGGCCGGCGACCGCGTGTTCGAGCAGTTCCTCTCGGCGGGGGGACTCGATGCCGGCCGCGTCGAGAAACCAGCCGAGCACCGTCGTGCAGCAGCCGTACCAGCCGGACTCGTACTGCGTGCGGTCACCGACCGCAGTCACCAGGTGAGCAACCGCGCGCTCCCATCCGTGCAGATCGTCAGCCCGGAGCGGCAGGAACCGGTCGAAGCGCTCCGCTAGATCGTCCAGCCAGTCGCGCCACTCCACCAGGGCCGCGGAGACCGTGGTCGCGGTCGCCTCCGGCGTGGTGACCGAGTGCGAAAAGCAGCACCAGGAGCCAACCGGGCCACCGTCGAAGTCGCCCTCCCCGACCGACCAGCGCCAACCCACCGCCCACCGTCCGTACCGGTCGACAAGCCCGGCCGACACGTTCTCCAGCCAAAGGTCTCTGAGACGCCAGTCGGCCTCCGGCGAGGGAAGGTCGAACGCCGCGACCAGATCGCCCACCACCGCCCGAACCGTCTCCGGATCGAAGACCCGATCGGGAGTATCGGTATCCGCCCAGCTCAGCCGACTCGGATAGGGCAGCCTGCGGTCCTGTCGCGCCGGGTAGACGGTGATCCCGCCATTGCCCCGAACAGCCCGCCAGGCCGGCGGCTCGCCCGTACCGTCCGCCGCCGGGGCTGCCTCCGCGAAGCGGGCGCGCGCATCGGTGGCGAGCTCTACCAGCAGTTCATGCCAGGCCACCACGGCGTCAGCGAGGCGGGTCAGCGTCTCATCCGGTGTCGTCACCGCAGGACGTTCCGCCCGCCAGAGGGGAATAACGCCGCGGTCCTGGTAGTCCTCCATCGCGACCGTGTACCACCAGCCCACCACCCAGTCGCCCAGGTGCTCGACCAGCGCCTCCGTCATCCGGTCGTACCAGAAGTCAGTGAGCCGCCAGTCGGTGCCGGCCGGCGGGACCTCGGCGGCCGGCGGCAGCACCCGCACCAGCTCCGCGACACCGGCCGGGTCGAATGCGGGCCGCGCGGCGGGATCGACGTCTCTCCAGGTGAGTCGCCAAAACTCGGGGAGACTGACTCGGTCAGTTGTCACACTCGACCTTCCTTACGGCAGCCGACCAGCCCAACCGGGCCGCCCTTGCGCTCGCGGCCCCCGCCATCGACGAAGTCGCGTTCGTTCGGCGGCCCTGGGGCACTCTCCTGATCGCTCGGCCGTGCCTGCACCTCACCGTCACACGTCACCACCAGAGTCACTGGGCACCGTGTCGGTGCTGCGCGACACTCGGGATGGTGTCGACGAAGTTCGCGGGTGATGCGGACCGTCTTTGTCCGTACGTACGAGACATGGTTGCTGCCTCTCGCAGCCGCAGACGCGGCCACCAACGCCGAGGGCGAACGCGGCATTGATCCTCGCACCTGGGCCGACGACCCATGACCGCAGGATAGGTCACTGCATCCGCAGCACCGCGACAGCAGTCCGACGGGTCGGCGCGCACGGCCGGCGGCAGAAGCGGACACGCCTTGCCGCAGGTTGCTCGGCAGTACGTCAGCGTTGGTGGCTGGACCGAGCCGGCCCGTCGACTCATCCGTTGACACCATCACTCGCGCTCCAATACGCTTAACAGGTTGGTTAAGTGAAGGGAGCTTCCGATGGCTGGCACCGATCAGCTCAGCGCGGTGTTCTCGGCGCTCGCCGACCCGACTCGACGGGCGATCCTCGCCGACTTGGCCGAACGCGACGCCACGGTCACCGAGCTCACCGCGCCTCTGTCCATCTCGATGCCAGCGGTGTCACGGCACCTGAAAGTGCTCGAGCGCGCTGCGCTCATCTCGCGGTCGCGGTCGGGCAAGTGGCGCGCGAGCCGCCTCGAGGCTGCCCCCCTGCGCGAAGCGGCCGACTGGATCGAGCGCTACCGGCGGTTCTGGGACTCGTCCCTCACCCGCCTCGATGCCCACCTTGCCGCGGTGCAGGCCGCCGGACCGGCAACGGACCGGATGGCCAACGACCCCAAGGAGATCGAATGAACAGCGAAACTCCACAGATCGTCATATCGCGCGTGTTCGACGCGCCGCGAGAGCTCGTCTACCGAGCCTTCACCGATCCCGAGCACCTGGCGGCGTGGTGGGGCCCGACCGGCAACTCACTGCCGCGCGACGAGATCGAGTTCGACGTGCGCCCCGGCGGCTATCAACGGTGGACGGAGGTCAGTGCAGCCGACCCCGGCCTTCGCGTGCACATCCATGTCGACCTTCTGGACATCGCTGACGGCGAACTGCTCGAAGGCGTCATGCACGTCAGCGGCCGGCTACAGGAGGGCATCGAGCCGTTCGAGACGAGGCTGCGGGTCGAGTTCCACGACGAAGCCGACGGGCGGACGCGACTGGAGATCCGCCAGTGGCTGCCCGAGCACCTGACACACCCCAGCGAGGAGGGTTGGCGCCAAGCGTTCACCAAGCTGGACGCCACGTTGACGAATCTCCAGGTCCTTGCAGCTGATCATCGAGAGGTACGAGCATGGCCAAGCTGATCTACGTGACCAACACGTCGCTTGACGGCTACATCGAGGACGAGCGCGGCGCCTTCGACTGGCTCCCACCCGACGACGAGGTGTTCGCGTTCACCACCAATCTCCTGCGGTCGTTCGGCACGTTCCTCTACGGACGACGCCTGTATGAATCGATGGCGGTCTGGGAAACCAATACCGCTCTGGCCGCCCAGTCCGAGCTCATGGCAGACTTCGCCAGCGCCTGGAAGGCGGCGAACAAAGTCGTCTACTCCACGTCCCTCGCCGCGGTGTCGACCGCCGACACCCGAATCGAACGCCAATTCGACCCCGCCGCGATACGCCAACTCAAGGCCACAGCCAGCAGCGATCTCACCGTAGGAGGTGCCAACCTCGCGACGCAGGCTTTCCAGGCCGGGCTGATCGACGAGTGCCAGCTGTTCGTCTGGCCCGTTGTCGTCGGCGGGGGCAAGCCAGGGCTGCCGACCGGCATGCGGACCGACCTTGAGCTCCTCGACGAGCGCCGATTCCCAAACGGCGTCGTACACCTCCGCTACCGCCCTCTCGGACGATGACCGACAGCCCGGTCCGATCGGCGGCGCCTGCCTGACGCGCGGAGCGCTGACGACCGATTCGGCCGGATGAGGTCGCCCATCACGAACTGGCGCGCGAGCAGTAGGTCACGTGCGGGGATGGCTGGTGATGCCGTCCAGGATGGTGGTCAGGTTGTGGCGGAAGGTTTCCTCGGCGTCGAGGTGGGCACCGTCGATGACGAGCCGGGCGACGGTGGGGTAGCGGCCTGTTTCGAGCATGCGTGTCAGGTAGGGCCCGAGGGCGGCCTGCCAGGCGGACACGTCGGTGCCGGTTGACCGGGCGGTGCGTCGTTCGGTGATCTCCCTGCGGAGCGCTCCGACGATGAACGCGTTGAGGGCGCCCACGGCTCGCTGGAGATCGTCGATGCCGCGCACGCCGGGGGCCCGGCCGAGCGCCGCCGCAGTCGATTCGCCCACGGCTAGCGCGTGCGGCCCCAGGTGTGGCCTTCCGCCGAGCAGGTCGGCGAACCACTCATGGTCAAGGGCGGCTCTGCGGGTCGCCTGGGCGATGGCCAGCACCGTGGCGCGCCACTCGGGGTGCTGGCCGACCTCGGCGATCTGGGCATACACGGCGTCGACCATCAGATCGAGCAGTTCGGATCTGTTGGTCACATAGTCGTAGAGCCGCATCGGACCAACGCCGAGCTCTTTGGCGATCTTGCGTACCGACAGCCCGTCGAGGCCGTGTGCGTCGGCGAGCCGGATCGCCGTGGCGGCGATCTTCGCGCGGCTCAGGGGCACCGGCGCCGCGCGAGGCTGGGGCTCGGGCCGTTCCCAGACGGGCAGAGGTGCGCTACCGTACGCTGTATCCATAAGATACAGCGTACGGTAACGGAGATGATGATGCGAATCGCGATCGCCGGCGGTGGCCTCGGCGGCCTGACGCTGGCCCGGATCCTGCACCAGCACGGCATCGGCGCGGTGGTGTACGAACGCGAGGCGAGCCGATCCGCGCGATCGCAGGGCGGCTCGCTCGACCTGCACCCCGAGTCCGGGCAACAGGCCCTGGCCGCGGCGGGTCTCGCCGGCCGATTCCGGTCCGAGGCACGGCCGGAGGGCGAGGAGCATCGCATCCTCGACCCGGCCGGACGCACCCTCGTGCACCACAAGCCACAACCCGGCTCATTCGCCGGACGCCCCGAGATCGACCGCAGCGCGCTGCGTGATCTCCTGCTCGATTCGCTTCCTCGCGACGCGGTCGCGTGGCAGCACCGGCTCGTCGCGGCGACGCCACGACCCGACGGAGGCTTCGGGCTGACGTTCGACGGCGGCCGCAGCGCCGACTGTGACGTGCTCATCGGCGCGGACGGCGCGCGCTCGGTCGTCCGGTCGCTGCTGACCGACGCGAAACTGTCCTACGTGGCCACGCTGGTAGAGCTGAGCATCGGCGACGCCGACCGACGGCACCCGGATCTCGCCGATCTGGTCGGCCCCGGAAACCTCTGGTGCGTCGGCGTGAACCAGATCCTGGCAGCACAACGACTCGGCGACGGCAGCATCCGAGTCGGGATCTCCCTACGCGCGGAGGACCGCCACATAGACACCTACCGCAGCAAGCGCGCCCTGCTGGACATGTTCGCTGGCTGGAACCCCAGCCTCACCGCACTCATCGAAGCCGGCGACAACCCGTCCCCACGCAGGATCGAGGCGATGCCCACCGGTACACGCTGGGCCCACCAACCGGGCATCACCCTGATCGGTGACGCCGCGCACCTCATGCCGCCGGTCGGCGAGGGCGCCAACCAGGCCATGCTCGACGCCGCCGAACTCGCCGCCGAACTCGCCACCCACCCCGCCGGCCCCGACGCGGCGATCCGGACGTACGAGGAGGCGATGTTCCTCAGAATCCACCCGATCGCCGAAATGTCCGCACGAGTGCAGGCAATGATGCTGTCCCCCACCGCGGCCGACGACATCGTCCGCTTCTTCGCGCCGCAGCCCGCCGAGCCGGCACCCGCCGGTTGACAACGCGACGCAGCCGGGCCTAACTGATGGCGGATCACGGCAACCACTGCTACTTTCGCGGAGGCCGTGCGAGAGAACGAGGAGGTGGTACCCGTGAACGCAACGACATGGGTGCTCCCCTCCGGGGTCACGGTCGGACGATAGATCGTCCGGGAGCGCCGTTCACGAGCACTCCCGAAAGGCACGACCGTGCGATTCACTTCCGAACAGCGCCTCGACGACGGTCTCCTCGAGCGCGCATTCACCCTCGGCGAGATCCCCGGCATCCTGTGGACGCCCGGATCCGCAACCGCACCGGCCCCGCTGATCCTGCTCGGTCACCCCGGCGGACTGCACAGGATGTACCCCCGACTGTTGGCCCGGGCCCGGCACGCCGCGGCGGAGGGCTTCGCCGCGGCCACCATCGAGCTTCCCGGGGGCGGTGATCGGCCCCGTTCCGCCGCCGCCGAGAAGGCCCGCGCCGACCTGCACCGGGCGCTGGCGGCCGGCGAGCCGGTCGACGACGATATCGTCGACCGGCTCGTCCTCCCGCTGGTCGCAAAGGCGGTACCGGAATGGCGGGCCGTCCTGGATGCCGCCCTTTCGCTGCCCGAGATCGGTGGCCCGGTCGGGTACGCGGGAGGGGTGATCGCCATCGGCATCCGGCTCGCGGTGGTCGAGCCGCGCATCTCGGCCGCCCTTCTGTTCGCCGGGAGCTTCGTGCCCCGCACCCTGTTCGACGAGGCCCGGCAGGTCACCATTCCGCTGCATGTCCTGCTGCAGTGGGACGACGAAGGAAACGACCGGCAGCTGGCCCTGGACCTCTTCGACGCCTTCCGCTCCAAGGAGAAGACGCTGCACGCCAATATGGGCGGGCACACCGGCGTACCGCAGTTCGAGGGGGACGCCGGGAACCGGTTCTTCGCCCGGCACCTGAAGTGAGGCCGGCCTGTCAGGCCGGCAGCAGACGATAGAAGCTGTCGGACAGGATGCTGCTCATCGAGGATGGCCTGCCCTCCTCGATGGCGGTGGCCAGCAGACCCACAACTGCCCCGAGCGCGCCGGTGCCGCCCATCGGCGGTTCCGGCGCGCTCGGGACGATGCCGATCAGCGCAATCCCTCATGGGTGGCGGCGAGAATCCTGGGCGGTGTCATCGGGCGCGCGTCGACCGGGTGCGCCTCCAGGGCGAGCCGTTGCCCCACGGCGACCTGCCCGGAGGCCATGCGCAGCAACGGTTCCACCTCGCAAAGCCGGGCGGCGCTGTCCACCGGGCCCGGCGGCACGGCGATGAGCTGGTGGCCGTGCGGGGTGGGCGGCCGGAAAGGTCGATGAGCGTCTGCCAGACGGCACACGTCGCCGCGTCCGGATGCATGCGCCCGTGAGCTGATATCACCGTGCTTACGAACGCTTCGCGGCAGCGGGGTCGCGCCGATCAGAAGATGCTGACTACGGCGAGTTCGGAGGCTTGGCCTTCTGTGGGTGGATCGTTTCGTGGCGGGCCAGCATGGCGACGAACTCGCTGATCTTCCGCTCGCGGGTCCGCGCCTGTTTGACGGCGTCGAGGCGGTGGATGAGAGCGAACCGGTTGGTTTTGGTGAGTACGTCGAACATGGCCTGGGCGGCGGGGTTGGCGGCGATGGCGGCGAGCAGGTCGGCCGGTACCTCGGCCTCCGACGGCGGGGCGTAGGCGGCCGCCCACCGCCCGTCGGCTTTCGCGGCTTCTACCGCGGCGCGGCCGGGGGGCAGCATCCGCCCCTGCGCTTCCAGCCGGGCCACGTGGGCGACGTTGCGCTGTGACCAGGAACTGCGGGGCCTGCGAGGAGTGAACCGGATCCAGGAGGTTTCCTGGTCCCGTTTACGGGCCTGCCCGTCGATCCAGCCGAAACACAGGGCCTCGTCCACCGCCTGCTGCCAGGTCAGCGTCGTGACTGTGCCGCCCTTCTTGGTCAGGGCGAGCCAGACACCGGGCGACGTGGCGTGGTTGACCGACAACCACGCGCGCAACGCGTCGGCGTCCGCGACGATCAACTCATCCAGTTCAGCGCTCGCCATGGCAGCAGGCTATCGCCACGCTGTGACGCAGCCGCAGCCGTGAGCCGGAAGCGTACGAGCCGGCGACGCCCGGCGATCCCGCCCGCGACCTCAGCCGCTCGGTCTGTTCGCCACCGGTGACAACGTCATCGACGGCAGGTGCGACCGGATCGTCAGGAATCACACTTCCGAGGTGTCGGACGGTCTTCCCGTCGTTCCGCGTCAACGGCACCTCTCGCTGACCGAAGGGCTGACGCCGCAGCGGCGCGCCCGCCTGGTCACGTGCCCTCACCGCGTCAGCACGCCC
>NZ_JBPQTP010000164.1:0-10512 GCF_051386395.1 Micromonospora sp. URMC 106 | reverse complement strand
TGCAACGGCGGCACCACCCCCACTACCCCGCCGCCCAGCACCCCGCCGCCCAGCACCCCGCCGCCGACGACGCCCCCGCCGACGACCCCACCGCCCACCACGCCCCCGCCCGGGCAGCGGGTGGACAACCCCTATCTGAACGCCCAGGGGTACGTGAATCCGGAGTGGAAGGCGAAGGCCGAGTCCGTGCCGGGCGGCAACCGGGTGTCGAACAACCCGACCGCCGTGTGGCTGGACCGGATCGCCGCCATCAACGGCACCCCGGACAGCAGCTCCAACGGCGCGATGGGCGTCCGGGCCCACCTGGACGAGGCGCTGAGGCAGGGGGCGAAGTACATCCAGTTCGTCATCTACAACCTGCCCGGCCGGGACTGCGCCGCGCTGGCCTCGAACGGTGAGCTGCGCGCGGACGAGCTGCCCAGGTACAAGGCCGAGTACATCGACCCGATCGCCGCGATCCAGGGTGACCCGAAGTACGCCAGCCTGCGGATCATCAACATCATCGAGATCGACTCGCTGCCGAACCTGGTGACCAACACCTCCGGCCAGCCTGGCGGCACCACCATGTGCGACACGGTCAAGGCCAACGGCGCCTACGTCAACGGCGTCGGGTACGCCCTGGCGAAGCTGGGCGCGATCGGCAACGTCTACAACTACATCGACGCCGCCCACCACGGCTGGATCGGCTGGGACAGCAACTTCGGCCCGACCGCCGACATGCTGAAGAGCGCCGCGGTCGCCTCCGGCAGCACCGTGAACAACGTGCACGGCTTCATCGTCAACACGGCCAACTACTCGGCGCTGCGGGAGCCGTACGTCAAGGTCACCGACACGGTGAACGGCCAGACCGTGCGCCAGTCCAAGTGGATCGACTGGAACCAGTACGTCGACGAGCTGTCGTTCGCCCAGGCATTCCGGCAGAAGCTGGTCTCCGTCGGCTTCGACAGCAACATCGGCATGCTGATCGACACCTCCCGCAACGGCTGGGGCGGCTCGGCCCGGCCCACCGGCCCGGGCGCGACGACCAGTGTGGACACCTACGTCAACGGCGGTCGGGTGGACCGGCGGATCCACCCCGGCAACTGGTGCAACCAGGCCGGCGCCGGCCTGGGCGAGCGCCCCAAGGCCGCCCCGGAGCCGGGCATCGACGCGTACGTCTGGGTGAAGCCCCCGGGCGAGTCGGACGGCTCCAGCAAGGAGATCCCGAACAACGAGGGCAAGGGCTTCGACCGGATGTGCGACCCGACCTACACCGGCAACGCCCGCAACGGCAACAACATGAGCGGCGCCCTGCCGGACGCCCCGATCTCGGGTGCCTGGTTCCCCGCGCAGTTCACGCAGCTCATGCAGAACGCCTACCCGCCGCTCTCCTGACACCGCGCCCACCCGCCGCTGGCAGTAGGTGAGGCACTCCAGCGGCAGGTTCCCCGGGCCCCCGACCCGACCGCTCGACGGTCGGGTCGGGGCCCCCCTCGCGTACCGCGGTCAGGGGACCGTCTTCTCGATGGCCGCCCGGCCCATCTCGGCCAGGTCCCGGCGGGCCCGCTCGATGTTCTCCGGCGTCAGGTCCTGGCCCCGGGCCGCCACCAGGTCCTCCGGCTCCCAGGGCTGCTCCGCGCCGGTGCGGATGTTGTCCGGGGCCGCCCCCGTGCCGGTGCCGGTGGCCCCGGTGCCGGCGGCGTACGGGTCGCCGATCAGTTCGTCGGTCGGCGCGCCGCCCTCCGGCCGGTCACCGGGCTGCGTGAACGACGGGGTGTCCCGGTCGGCGCCGCCGCCGGTCATCAGCTGGGGGATGCCGGTGTCGTCCTCGACCGCCGCGGCCACCTCGGGGCTCTCCTCCAGCGGTCGGTCACGGTCACGATCCGTCATGTCGCTGCCCTCCTGCCGCCAGGTGGTTTCCTGATCCTCCTCGCGTACCCCGCGTGGCGGAGCCCATGCCCGGATGCCGGCCGGACGCTCAGCGCCCCTCGTCCGGGGCCTCCGACGGCCGGGCCGACGTGTCCGGCGGCTGGGCCGGGTTGCGCCACTGCCACAGCAGCATCAGCACGCCGAACACGAGCATGCCGAGGCCGGCCCAGAGGTTGATCCGGACCCCCTGCGCCTTCTCGACGGCCGAGGCGCCGTCGAAGACGCCGACCAGGGTGACGATCGCGCCGTAGACCGTGAACAGGCCACCGATCACCCGGCGGATGTCGAACAGCCGGGCGGCGGCGGACCGGCGGCGCGCCTCCTCGGTGGCCTCGACCATCTGGTCGTGCCCGCGCGGGTTGAGGTCGTCCATGGGCATGGCCGGGCACCCCTTTCTAGAAGACCGGCAGGTAGAGGAGGAGGGAGAGCGCCACCGCGAGCACGCCGAGGAGCACCGGCGAGCGCCACCAGACCCGGTCGCCGGCCAGCACGTCGCCCTTCAGGTCGACACCGCCCATGCCGTAGACCAGCCCGCGCAGGTCGTCGTCCCGCTTCGGCGCGGTGAACGGGGTGACGACGGCGGCGACGACGGCCACCGTGACGAACGCGATGCCGGCGCCCCAGAAGCTCTCCTCCAGGTCGGAGTTGAAGTGGACCACCCCGGCCTTGTAGAGCAGGTAGGTGGCCAGCGCCGCCAGGGTGCCCAGGAGCAGCGAGAGGAAGCCGGCCGCCGCGCTCATCCGCCGCCAGAACATGCCGATGATGAAGGTGGCGAACAGCGGCGCGTTGAACAGCGAGAAGAGCGCCTGGATGTAGTTCATGATGTTGCTGAACCCGGCCGCGATGAACGCGGTGCCGATGCCGATCAGCACGCCGCCGACGGTGGCCCAGCGGCCGACGCGGATGTAGTACTCGTCCGGCCGGTCCCGACATATGTACGACTGCCAGATGTCGTAGGTGAACACGGTGTTGAAGCCGCTGACGTTGGCCGCCATGCCGGCCATGAACGACGCGACCAGGCCGGTCACCGCGATCCCGAGCACGCCGTTGGGAAGCAGGTCGCGCATCAGCAGCGGGATCGCGTTGTTGTAGACCAGGTCGCCGCTCTCCGCGCCGAGCCCCTGCACCGTCACCAGGGCGACCAGGCCGGGGATCACCGTGACGACCGGGATGAGCAGCTTCGGGTACGCGGCGATGATCGGTGTCCGCCGGGCGGCGCTCATGTTCTTGGCCGACAGCGCGCGCTGCACCTCGGCGAAGTTGGTCGTCCAGTAGCCGAAGGAGAGCACGAAGCCGAGGCCGAAGACGATGCCGAGCCAGTGCGCGCCGAGCGGGTTGCCGGTGGTGCCGGTGTCCTGCCAGGTGTGCAGTCCCGCCTCGCCGAGCCTGGAGTCGCGCACCGCGTCCATCAGCCCGTCGATCCCGCCCACCTTGACCAGGCCGAGGATCGTGATCGGCAGCAGGCCCGCGATGATCACGAAGAACTGGAGCACCTCGTTGTAGATCGCCCCGGAGAGCCCGCCCACGGTGATGTACGCCAGCACGATCAGCGCGCCGACCACGATGGCCACCCAGAGCGGCCAGCCGAGCAGCGCCTGCATGATCAGCGCCAGGGCGTAGAGGTTCACCCCGGCGATGAGCACCTGGGCGACCGCGAAGCTGAGCGCGTTCAGCAGGTGGGTGGGGCGGTTGAAGCGCAGCCGCAGGTACTCGGGCACGCTGCGGACCTTGGAGCCGTAGTAGAACGGCATCATCACGATGCCGAGGAAGACCATCGCCGGCACGGCGCCGATCCAGTAGTAGTGCAGCGTCATCGCGCCGTACTGGGCGCCGTTGGCGGCCATGCCGATGATCTCCAACGCCCCCAGGTTGGCCGAGACGAAGGCGAGGCCGGTCACCCAGGCCGGCAGCGAGCGGCCGGAGAGGAAGAAGTCGACGCTGGTCCGGATCGCGCGCCGGGCGGCGAACCCGACGCCGAGCACCGTGACGAAGTAGAGCGCCAGGATGCCGTAGTCCAGGACGTTCATGTTCAGCCGCAGGCCCCCGCCGTCCATCCCGCCACCCTTTCGTCCACCGTCCGCGCCGGCTGCGTGCGCGCGTGCTCAATTACCCGGATCGCGAAGTTCGACGCCTGCGCCGGCCGAGTCGTCGCCGATCTCCCGCGTCGTCCCCTCGGGGTCGCCCCGCTGCCCCGCCCACGGACGCATCCGGGCGCCCCGGCCGGTGCTGCCGCGCCGCCCCCTTCGCGCTCCGCTGCGGACGCGACCGGGGGCCCCGGCCGGTGCAGCCGGGGCGCCCGCGGGGACCGGGTCAGCGTCCGAGGACCCGATCCAGGAAGTCGCGGTAGTGGCGGACCGCCATCCGCAGCTGCTCCGTGTCGGCCGAGCCGGCGTCCTGCCAGCCGCCCAGCTTGTTCTTCTGCGCGGACAGCGCCGAGGCGAGCGCCTGGATGGCCTCGTCGACCAGCGACTGCGCCTCCCCGGCCGCCGCGCGCGGGTCGTCCACGAACCGCAGCTGGACGTCCCGCCAGCGGTCCCGGAAGCCCTGCGCCGTCGCCCGGTCGAAGAGCGAGGCCGGCTCGGCGGCCACGGTCGACCCGGCCGGCCGGGACGTCCCGGCGGCCTTCAGCGAGCCGGCGGCGCCCGTGCGCCCGCCCGACCCGTGCTCGGCGTCCGGGTCGACCATCGCGGGAGTGGCGCTGCCGTAGCCGGTCGCGCCGGCGGCCTCAGGGTCGCCGGTCCACCCGGTCAGGTCGGCCCGGCGCTCCGGCCGGCCGTCGGTGGCGTCCGGCGGCAGCACGGTCGTGCCGCGCCCCGGCTCCCCGCGCTCGTCGGGGTGGTCCTCGCCGCCCCCGCGGGTGCGGTGGAACTCCGCGGTCGGGTCGGCCCGCCGCCCCTCGCGCTCACCGTCCACGGCGCCGTCGCCCGGCCGGGCGGTCGACTCCGCGCGCGGGTCGGGCTCCTTCTCCGGGTCGGGATTGGCCAGGGCGGACGCGGCCACCGCACCGCCCACGGTGGTGGCGCCGAAGGCCGTCGGCACCGGGCCGGGCTCGTGGAACTCCGGCCGGCCGTCGTCCCGGCCGCCGGTGCGCCCGTCGTCGGCGGCGGCGCGGCCCGGGGTGCGCCCGCCGGCGACCGCCGGGTCGTCGAAGGTGCCCCGGTCGTCGAGGGCGTCCTCGGGCACCTCGGACCGGCCGGCCTGGTCGCCCGGCGGCGGCACCGGCACCGGCGCGGAGCGGACGGCCTCGGGGTGCTCGTTCTCCACCCGCTGCTCTTCCTGTCGCATCGCGGTCTCCTCAGCGGCTCGTGACGTCGTGCTGGCTGGCCGGACTGCGCTGCTCGGGTGGCCGGTGTCCCACCGGTTCCTCGCCGAGCAGGTCGGCGAAGAGGGCGCGGTAGTGGACCACGGCCTGGCGGAGCTCCTCGGTGCTGGCCTCGCCACGCGAGTTGCGCAGGTGGATCTCGTGGGCGTCGCGGTAGTGGCCCAGCGTGCGGGCGTGTTCCACGGAGAGGTGGGCGATCTGGTCGGAGAATTCGCCGGTCGGGTAGCCGCGTTCGGCGATGAGCCGGGTGACCAGTTCGTCGGCGTCGCCCACCGTCTCGGCGGGGGAGTCCACGAAGCGGACCTGCAGCTCCTCCCAGGCGGCGGCGTAGCGGGCGCGGGACTCGGGGGCCAGGGGGGTCAGCGTGAGCTCGGCGTGGCGGCGCTCCCGTTCCCGCAGCTCGCGTTCGGCGGCGGTACGGCTGTCCCGTTCGGCGACGGCGCGGTCGTACTCGGGACCGAACCGCGACCGCAGCGCCCGGCGGCGCGCGTACGACCGGGCGGCCACGGCCAGCGCCGCGATCACCAGCACGACGAGAACTATGACGATTACCTGCGTGGGCGACATGGCTCCTCCTTCGCCGGTGGTATTCCCTCCGCTCGGTGATCGCCAATCCCGTTCCGGGGCACTTTCCTGACGAACCGACCGGGTGGGCATTCCCGGTACCGACATGACAAGTCACACAGAGCCACTACCCCGCGAAAACTTGATTCGTTCCAGAAAGCGCGCTTGGGTGGGGTGATGCCGGTCGCCGCCGCCCTCGCGGTGGAGCGCACCGAGGTCACCCACCGGGGCCGGTGCCCCAGGTGGCGGCGACCGAACACCAGTGACGCCGGAGCCGCCACCCCGATCAGGAGGAGCGCCATGAGCGATCCGCAGGCCAACAAGCCGATCCTCACGACCCGTCAGGGTCACCCCGTGCACAACAACCAGCAGCAGCGGACGGTCGGCTCGCGTGGCCCGGCGACGCTGGAGAACTACCACTTCCTGGAGAAGATCAGCCACTTCGACCGGGAGCGGATCCCGGAGCGCGTGGTGCACGCCCGCGGCTTCGTGGCGCACGGTGAGTTCGAGGCGTACGGGACCATCGGGACCGGTGATCAGGCCGTGCCGGCGTCCACCTTCACCAGGGCGAAGCTGTTCCAGACCAAGGGCAGGAAGACCCCGGTCACCATCCGCTTCTCCACCGTCATCGGCGGCCGGGACTCCTCGGAGGCGGCCCGCGACCCACGTGGCTTCGCGGTCAAGTTCCGCACCGAGGACGGCAACTGGGACATGGTGGGCAACAACCTCCAGGTCTTCTTCATCCGCGACGCGATCAAGTTCCCCGACGTGATCCACGCGCTGAAGCCGGACCCGGTGACCTTCCGCCAGGAGCCGAACCGGATCTTCGACTTCATGTCGAACACGCCCGAGTCGATGCACATGCTGACCTGGCTCTTCTCCCCGTACGGCATCCCGAGGAACTACCGGACGATGCGCGGCTCCGGGGTGAACACCTACCGCTTCGTCAACGCCGAGGGCGAGGGCGTGCTGGTCAAGTTCCACTGGATGTCGCAGCAGGGTGAGCACAACCTGACCCAGGCCGAGGCCGACGCCATCCAGGCCACCGACCTGGGTCACGCGTCCAAGGACCTGTACGAGGCCATCGAGCGCGGCGACCACCCGAAGTGGGAGCTCAACGTCCAGATCATGAGCGACGACGAGCACCCGGAGCTGGACTTCGACCCGCTCGACGACACCAAGATCTGGCCGGAGGAGGACTTCCCCTACCTGCCGGTCGGCATGATGACGCTCAACCGCAACATCACCGACCACCACAACGAGAACGAGCAGATCGCCTTCGGCACCGGCGTGCTGGTCGACGGCATCGACTTCTCCGACGACAAGATGCTGGTCGGAAGGACGTTCTCCTACTCGGACACCCAGCGCTACCGGGTCGGCCCCAACTACCTCCAGCTGCCGGTCAACCGGCCCCGCGAGGACGTGCGGGTCAGCACCAACCAGACCGGCGGCCAGATGGCGTACGGGGTGGACAACCGGGGCGCCAACCCGCACGTCAACTTCGAGCCGTCCTCGGTCGCCGGGCTCCGGGAGGCCGACGAGTCCTACCGGGAGTACCGTCCGTTCGTCTCGGGCCAGATCATGAAGGCCCCGATCGAGCGGCAGGACAACTACTCCCAGGCGGGCCGCCGCTACCGGGAGATGGCCGACTGGGAGCGGGACGACCTGATCCTCAACCTGGTCACCAACCTGGCCCAGTGCGACAAGCCCATCCAGGAGAAGATGGTCTGGCACTTCAGCCAGTGCGACGAGGACTACGGCCGTCGGGTCGCCGAGGGGCTCGGCATCGCCGCCGGCGCCTGATCCGCACCGCCCACCGAACGCCCCGCCGATCCCGGCGGGGCGTTCGTCGGCTGTGGACGTCCGTCCGGTAGGCCCGGCGCGACGGACGGTAGTGCATCGGGCGGGATTTACGTATCCTGCCCAAGGCGTCAGCCGGACGGACCGGCACCGTGGGCCGGGACCGTCCGACCCCGACGCTGCCCGGCCGGCGCCGGCGCCTCCGCAGCCACACCTTCCGGGCGAGGTCTGATTGAACACCCGCGACTGGCCGATCCGCTCCAAGCTGACCGCGCTGGTCGTCGTTCCCGTGACCGCGCTGCTGGCGCTCTGGATCTTCGCCACCACACTGACCTTCGGCCCGGCCCTCGACCTGCTGGCCGCCCGGACCCTCCTCTACGACCTCGGCCACCCCGGCGAGACGGTCGTGGCCGAGCTGCAACGAGAGCGTCGGCTCTCGGTGGTGCAGTTGGCCGGCGGGAGCGTCGCGCCCGGGCTCGCCGAGCAGCGCCAGCGGACCGACCGCGCGGTCGCCGAGCTGCGCCGCCGGGTCGGCGGGGAGGAACTGCGCGACGCCGCCGACGACCTTCTCGACGCCCGGGTCGACCAACTGGTCACCGCGCTGGAGGCGCTGCCCGCCGGGCGGGGTTTCATCGACCGACGCGAGGTCGACCGGGCCGGCGCGGTCGGGCTCTACAGCGGCATGATCACCTCGGCCTTCCAGGCGTTCTCCGCCATGGCGAACCTGCCCGACCGGGACCTGAACCGCGAGGCGCTCGCCGTCACCGCGCTGGGGCGTTCCCGGGAGCTGCTCGGCCAGACCGACGCCCTGCTGGCCGGGGCGTTCACCGCCGGACGGTTCGGCGAGGGCGAGCACACGCAGCTGGTGCAGACCATCGCCAACCAGCGGTTCCTCGCCGAGGCGGCGGTCGCGGACCTGCCCGACGCGGAGCGCGTCGCGTACCAGCGGTTGATCGAGGGGGAGGCCTTCGGCCGGCTGCGGACGATGCAGGACGCCCTGGTCGGGGCCCGGTCGTCGACCCGGCCGGTGGTGGAGCCGGGGCGGTGGCAGGCCGACTACGAGGCTGTGCAGCAGGCGCTGCGGGAGTTCGAGCTGGCCCAGGCCGACGGCCTCGCCGACCGGTCGGTGCCGACGGCCGTCCGCATCCTGGTCCGGCTCGCCGCCGCCGGGCTGCTCGGGCTGGCCGCCGTCGTGGTCTCGGTCCTGGTGGCGCTGCGGGTCGGCCGTTCCCTCGCGCATCGGCTCACCGCCGTACGCACGGCCGCCCTGGACATGGCCGAGCACCGGCTGCCCGACGTGGTGGCCCGACTGCGCCGTGGCGAGCAGGTCGACGTCGCCCGGGAGGCGCCCCCGCTGGAGTACGGCGGCGACGAGATCGGCCAGGTGGCGCGGGCGTTCACCGAGGTGCAGCGGACGGCGGTCCGGTCGGCCGTCGACGAGGTCACCCTGCGCCGCGGGCTCAACGAGGTCTTCCTCAACATCGCCCGGCGCAGCCAGGGGCTGGTGCACCGGCAGCTCGCCCTGCTGGACCGGATGGAGCGGCACACCGAGGATCCGGACGAGCTGGCCGAGCTGTTCCGCGTCGACCACCTCGCCACCCGGCTGCGGCGGCACGCGGAGGACCTGGTCATCCTGGCCGGCGCGGCGCCGGGGCGGGGCTGGCGCAACCCGGTCGCGATGGTCGACCTGATCCGGGGCGCCATCTCCGAGGTGGAGTCGTACGACCGCGTCGACATCGCCGCCGTGCAGCCCGGCGGCACGCTGGGCCGGGCCGTCGGCGACGTGATCCACCTGCTCGCCGAGCTGATCGAGAACGCCACCGCGTTCTCCCCGCCGCAGACCCGGGTGGAGGTCTCCGGTCAGCACGTGGCGAACGGGTACGCGGTGGAGGTGACCGACCGCGGCCTCGGCATGTCCGCCGCCGCGCTGGAGGACGCGAACCGGCGGTTGGCCCGGTCGCCCGACTTCGAGCCCACCGAGACGGCCCGGCTCGGCCACTTCGTGGTGGCCCGGTTGGCCGCGCGGCACGGCGTCCGGGTGCGGCTGCGCCCGTCGGACGGCGGTGGACTGACCGCCGTGGTGCTCATCCCCGCCGACCTGGTCACCGACGAGCCGTCCCTGCTGCCGGCGGAGACCGGGCCGGCCGAGCGCCCGTCCGGGACGGCGCCGGAGGAGCGGCGGTTGGCCCGGGCCGGCCGGCTGAGCACGCTGCCCCGGCCCCGTTCGGCCCGAGCCGCCGCCTCCGGCGCCCACACCGGGCCGGACCAGGCCGCCGGTCCCGTCTCCACCGGGGCGGTCGGGACCGCTCGTGCCGCCGGACAGGACCAGGTTCCTTCCGGCTCCCCCGCCGGGGAGGTGGACGGGCTGCCCCGTCGGGTGCGGCGTCGCGGCCCGGCCGGCCGGCCCCGGCACCCGGGCCCCGACGCCCCCGGTGCCCGGTCGGCCGCCGGGGGAGCGGCGGCGCGGCGGCCCGCCGTGGACGGCCCGACGCTGGGACAGCCCGTGATCGAGAGCCCGACCCCGCGCACCCCCGAGGAGGCGCGACGGGCCATGTCCGCCCTGCAGGCGGGTACCGCCCGCGGCCGTGCCGCGGCCGGCGCCGCCGCCGGTGTCGTGCCCGGCGCATCCGCCGGTCGTGCGGCCGTAGCCGGTGGCGCGGTGGCCGACGGTGCGGCGGCCGGTGGTCCCGTGACCGTTAGCCCCGTGGCCGGTGGTCCCGTGGCCGTTGGCCCCGCGGCCGGTGGTGCCGCGACCGTTGGCCCCGCGACGGGTGGTGCCGCGACCGTGGGCCCCGCGGCCGGTGGCGCCGCGACCGTTAGCCCCGTCGGTGACACCGCACCGGGGCGGGCCGCGGACCCGACACCGGCGGCGCCCCCGACCCCAGCCGCGACGCCGATCCCGACCCCGGGCCCCGACC
>NZ_JBPQTP010000163.1:0-10515 GCF_051386395.1 Micromonospora sp. URMC 106 | reverse complement strand
GGCCGGCACCCCGCACGGGGTGCCGGCCAGCGGCGTTTCCGGCGTTCGGAGGTGTCAGCGGGAAGCCGCGGGGTGGACCCGGACGACCACGGCGGTGGCGTTGTCGTCGCCGCCGGCGGTCAGGGTGGCGTCGAGCAGGTCCCGGACCGCCTGCTCCGGTCGCGCCGCCGCCAGGAGTTCCCGGGTCAGGTGGTAGTCGACCTGGTCGCTGACCCCGTCGGTGCAGAGCAGCCAGACGTCGCCGGGGCGCAGCGACACGGCGAGCAGGTCGGCCTCCGGCTCGTTCGGGTGGCCGGCGTAGCGGGTGAGCTGGTAGCGGGCGCGGGCGGCGGCGGGGGAGTCGGCCGGGTACCACCCGTGCAGCACCCCGAGCCAGGCCGCGGTGTGGTCGACGGTGACCAGTTCCAGCAGGCCGTCGCGCAGCCGGTACGCGCGGGAGTCGCCGAGCTGGACGAGCCAGCCCTGGCCGCCGTCGGGCTCCGCGAGCAGGGCGGTGAGGGTGCAGCCGGTCAGCTCCGCCAGGCCCGCGCCGGCGGCGCGTACGGCCGATTGCAGGTGGGCCACGGCGGCCCGCAACTGCCGGGGACCCACCTCGGGCCAGGCGGCCCGCACCTGCGCGACCAGGCTCTCCATCGCCGTCGCGCCGGCCCGGCGGCTGCCCTCGCCGGCGCCCATCCCGTCGGCCACCGCCGCGAACGGCAGGGCCGGGTCGACGTGCAGCACGTCGAAGTTCGCCGGGTAGCGGTCGCCGACCACGCTGCCGCCGACGGCCTCCAGCGTGACCGCGCCGAGCGGGAAGCGGCGCGGCTCACCGGGCACGGCGACCTCGCTGGACCTGCGGTGGGGACTGGGCACCGGCGGACGGTAGCACCGGGCCGACCGCGTCCGGGTGTCAACGCGGGTTGACAGGAGCCCGCTTGTCAACGTAGGTTGACGACATGAGTCAGGCAACGGAACTCGCCGCGGCGGCCGGCAGCACCGACCCCCGGGTCGGGCTGCGCGCCGTCCGCGCGCTGCGCCGGCTGCTCGAACGGCTCGAGGTGGTCCAGGTGGACAACGCCCGTCGACAGGGCTGGTCCTGGCAGGAGATCGCCGACGAGCTCGAGGTCAGTCGGCAGGCGGTCCACAAGAAGCACGCCGGGCGTCCGGCGGTCGGATCCTCCTGGGAGGCGTGATGTTCGAACGGTTCACCGACCGGGCCCGCACCGTGGTGCGCGTCGCCCGGGACGAGGCCCGGACCGAGGGCCAGCGGCCGGTCGGCACCGAGCACCTGCTGCTCGCCCTGCTCGCCGACGGCGACAGCCTGGCGTCGCGGGTGCTCACCGAGGCCGGCGTCCGCGCCGACGACCTGCGGGCCCGCGTCCGCCGGCACACCGAGCGGGGCGGCACCGGCCTCGCCGACGCCGACGCCGCCGCGCTGCGGGAGATCGGCATCGACCTCGCGGCCATCGTGGCGCGCATCGAGGAGTCCTTCGGCCCGGACGCGCTGCGCGAGGCGGCGCCGCCGCCGCGCCGCCGCTGGGGCCTGCGGCGGTACGCGGGCGGGCCCTTCTCCCCGCGCGCCAAGAAGGTGCTGGAGCTGGCGCTGCGGGAGGCGCTGCGGCTGCGCCACCGCCACATCGGCACCGAGCACATCCTGCTCGGCGTGCTCCGTGAGGGGCGCGGGCTGGGCGCGCTGGTGCTCACCGAGGCCGGGGCCGACCTGGACGACCTGCGCCGGCGGGTGGAGACCGCGCTGCGGGCCGCGGCCTGACGCCGGCCCGCCCGGGGCGGGCGGGATCGCCGCCCCGGGCGGACGAATGGCCGCCGCCACCCTGGCCGCACCGGCCGCACCGGCCGCACCGATCGTGGCCGCACCGGCCGCGCCGATCGTGGTCGGGCGGTCCGCTCCGGCGAGCCGCGTCCGCAAACCCGTTTTCGCTGCGCGTAAGGTCACCGCCCGCCGGGTCGCTGCCGGGCCGGTTCTCCTGCACACTGGCGCCGTGGATGCTGGACAGGACAGGCGCGCGGCGCACGGCGGCGGCGGCGGTCTGCGCTCCGCCGTGGTGGTCAACCCGGTGAAGGTGGCCGACCTCGACGAGCTGCGACGGACGGTCCACGACGCCCTCGCCGCCGCCGGCTGGCCCGAGCCGCTGTGGTTCGAGACCACCGTCGAGGACCCGGGCCGCGGTCAGACCGAGAAGGCCGTCGAGGCCGGCGTGGACGTGGTCTTCGCCTGCGGCGGCGACGGCACCGTGATGTCCTGCGTCAGCGGCCTGGTCGGCACCGACGTGGCGCTCGCCGTGCTCCCCCAGGGCACCGGCAACCTGCTCGCGGCCAACCTGGGCCTCTCCGGGGACCTGGCCGCCGGGCTGGAGGTCGCCGTCGAGCGGGGCCGCCGGCTGCTCGACGTCGGCGCGGTGGAGGACCACTACTTCACCGTGATGGCCGGCATGGGCTTCGACGCCCAGATGCTCGCCGACACCTCGGAGACCACGAAGAGGCGGTTCGGCTGGCCGGCGTACGTCGTGGGGGCCGCCCGGCACCTGCGCGACCGGCCGATGAAGGTGTCCATCCGCATCGACGACCAGCAGCCGATCCGCCGCCGGGCCCGCTCGGTCCTGATCGCCAACGTCGGGCGCCTCCAGGGCGGCGTACGCCTGCTCACCGAGGCCGAGCCCGACGACGGCTACCTCGACGTCGCGGTGCTCACCCCGCGTACGCTGCGGCACTGGCTGGCCCTCGGCTGGGCCGTCGTACGCAAGCAGGACCGCGTCCCCCGGATGGAGGTCTTCCGGGGTCGGCGCGTGGAGATCACCAGCAACCGGGCCCAGCCCCGGGAGCTCGACGGCGACCTCATCGCGCCGGGCCGCACCCTGAAGGCCGAGATCCGACGGCGGGCGCTGTGGCTCTGCGTGCCGCAGCCCGAGCAGGCCCCCGACCTGGCCGACGACGCGCAGGCAGCCGGGGAGCGGGGCGAGGAGCTCATCGAAGAGGCGCGCCGTGAGTAGCACCCGGATCGTGCCGGAGACCCGGCTGATGCCCGACGAGGAACTCAACGCCGACGACGCCTGGCACACCCTGCGCCGCCACGGCGGCTGGCACCTGCTGCGGGACGCCTTCATCCGGTTCCGCTACGGCGACGGGTTCAGCCACTCCCGCGCCTTCGCGCTGCAACTGTGCCTCGCCGTGGTGCCGTTCCTGATCGCGCTGACCGGCCTGATCAGCGAACTCGGCGTCGAGGAGGGCGGCCAGGTCGTCGCCGACACGGTGCTCGCGCTCACCCCCGGGGCGAGCGAACCGATGGTGGCCGAGCTGCTCGGCGAGGGCGACCGCACCGAACGCGCCGGGGAACTGGCGCTCAGCCTCGGCCTGGTCACCGGCCTGGTCGCGCTCACCAGCACCATGGCGCAGATCGAGCGCGGGGCCAACCGGATTTACGGCGTGGAGCGGGACCGCCCGGCGCTGTGGAAGTACGTCCGCGCCGCCGTCCTCGCCCTCACCGCCGGCGTGCCGGCGCTGACCGGGTTCCTGATCCTCGTCGGCGGCGGGCCGATGGGCGACTCGGTGCAGCGGCACTACGCCTGGGGCGAGTTCGCCAACGGCGTCTGGGACGTGGTGCGCTGGCCGCTCAGCCTCGGGCTGACCGTCCTCGCCGTCGCGGTGCTGTTCCGGCACGCGCCCCGCCGCAACCAGCCCGGCCTGTCCTGGCTGTTCTTCGGCGCCGGGATCGCCACCGTGCTGTGGTGGGTGGCCAGCCTGCTGCTCGCCGCGTACGTGCGGTTCAGCGACGGGTTCGGTCAGACGTACGGCGCGATGACCGGGATGATGGCGCTGCTGCTGTGGGCCAACCTGACCGGCATGGCGCTCTTCGGCGGGCTGTCCTTCGCCGCCCAGTTGGAGGCGCTGCGGATCGGCGTGCGCGAGCCCGCCCAGCCGGACCTGTGGGAGCCCGAGGCCGAGCGCGAGGAGTTCCGCGACACCGGCGAGATGACCTCCCTGTAGTCCGTTTCGGACACCACCGCGGTGTACGCGGAGCGCCGATCGGGTATTGCGGCACGCCAGAGGCGAGAGGGAGGCTGCCGTGGGCGCGGTCAAAGAGGCGTTGCGACGACCCCTGGGTCACTTCACCGAACGGACGCTCGTCGGCCTGGCGGTCGTGCTCGGCGCCGGGGTGGGCTTCGGGGTGCTCCTCGTCCTGGTCCGGACCCGGTGGACCCCGCTCTACGACGTCGACCACGGCGTGGCCGCCTGGCTCAACGACCTGGTCGCCCCGCACGGGCCGCTGGTGACCGTGCTCAACGCGCTCACCGACCTCGGCGGCCGGGCGGTCATCATCTGGCTGGTGTCGGTCGCCGTGGTCGGCCTGCTCATCCGCCGGCAGGGCCGGCTCGCGGTGTTCCTGATCGTCACCGGCCTGGGCGCGCTGATCCTCGACCCGGCGCTCAAGACCCTGGTCGACCGCCTGCGTCCGGAGGTGGAGGTGCCGATCGGCAGCTACGCCGGGGACAGCTTCCCCAGCGGGCACGCCCTCGGCTCGATGGTCGCGTACGGGGCGCTGTTGCTGGTCTTCCTGCCGGCGATGTCGCGCCGCTGGCGCAGGCCCGCGATCGCCCTGGTCGCCACCGTCGTGTTCCTGATCGGTCTGACCCGGATCGCGCTCGGCGTGCACTTCGTCTCCGACGTGCTCGGGGCCTGGCTGCTCGGCGCCGCCTGGCTCGGCGTCACCGCGTACGCCTTCCGGCTGTGGCGGCTGGAGCGGGGCCGGCGGGTCCCGGCGCTGACGGAGGGGTTGGAGCCGGAGGCCGCCACCGACGTGGCGCCCGCCCCCGACGAGGCGCACCTGCTGCCGCACCCCCGCGCCGCCGTGTTCGAGCTGCTCGTCGGCTGGGTGCTGGTCCTCGGCGCGCTCTACGGCTTCGGCATGTTCGTCAGCTACCACGCCGGGGGCACCTTCTTCGCCACCCTCGACACCGACGTGCCCAGGTGGTTCGCCGAGCACCGCACGCCGGGCCGGGACGACTTCAGCTACTGGTGGAGCAAGGCCGGCGACACCCACGCCATCCTGCTCATCTCGCTGGTCTTCTGTCCGCTCGTGCTGGCCGTGTGGCGGCGCTGGCGGCCGGTGCTCTTCGTCGCGCTGACCATGTTCGGCGAGCTGAGCCTCTTCCTCGCCTCCGCCGCCGCGGTCGACCGGCCGCGGCCGCCGGTGGGCAACCTCGACGGCCCGATGCCGACCTCGTCGTTCCCGTCCGGCCACATCGCCGCCACGCTGTGCGTGTGGGTCGCCATCGCGATCATCGTCTTCCCGCGTACCGACCGGTGGTGGCGGTGGATCTTCGTGGCGCTGGCGGTGGTGATGCCGGCCGGCGTGGCGATCTCCCGGATGTACCGGGGGATGCACCACCCCACCGACTTCATGGGCGCGATCATCCTCACCGCCCTGTGGATCGGGCTGCTCTACTGGGTGGTGCGCCCCAACGAGGACCTGCGCGAGGGCAACCGACCCAGCATCGAGTCCGAGGACGTGCGCGCCCTCGACGACGAGTTGGCCAAGGCCGCCCGGGTGGACTGACGCCGGCCATGCTGCGGGTGATGACCTGGAACATCCGGACCGGCGGGCGGGACCGGGGCGGCGCCGACCGCCGCGACCGGCTGGTCCGGGTCGTCGCCGAGCAGCGGCCCGACGTGCTGGCGCTGCAGGAGCTGCGGGACTTCGACTCGGGCGGCGTGCTCGGCGACTTCGCGGACCGGGTGGGGATGCGTCCCCACCTGGCCTGGTCCTGCTTCGGCCAGCCGGTGGCGGTGCTGCTCCGGCCGCCGCTGCGCGCCCTCGCCGCCGCCCGGGTGCGCCGGCCGTTCCACCACGCCGCGCAGCGGGTCACCGTGGCGACCGACGCCGGCCCGCTGACCGTGCTGAGCGTCCACCTGGACCCGTACCGGGGGCTGCGGCGGCGCGTCGAGGCGGGCTGGGCCGCCGCCGCGCTGCGCCGTGCGCCGGGGGAGCTGGGGTTGCTGGCCGGGGACCTGAACACCCTCGACCCGCTGGCCGACCACACCGACCGGATCGCCCGGCTCCCCGCCGCGTACCGCCGTCGTCACCTGCGCCGGGACGGGCGGACGGTGGAGACCCGGGCGGTGGCCCGGCTGCTCGCCGCCGGCCTGGTCGACCTGTACGCGGCGGCCGGGACGGCCGACGGCGGGCTGACCGCGCCCACCCGGCACGGCGGCGGCGCGGAGTTCTCCGGCATGCGCCTGGACTACCTGTTCGGCACCGCGGCGCTGGCCGGCCGGGCGCGGGACTGCCGGGTGGTGCGGGGCGGCGAGACCGAGTACGCCTCCGACCACTACCCGGTCGTCGCGGACCTGGCCCTGCACCCGGCCTGATCCGGTGGCCGGTAGCCGGTGGCGGTTACCGTGAGCCGGTGATCGACTCGCCGAACCCCGCGCCGACGGGCGGCCGGACGCCGGCCGAGCCCGCCCCGCTGCTGGTGGCCGTCGCGCGGGGGATCGCGCTGGTGGTGGTGGTGCCCGTGCGGTTGGCCTGGGAGGTGGTCGCCGCGATCGGCCGGTGCCTGCACCGCTGGCTGCTCGCGCCGGTCGGCCGGTTCCTGGACCGCTGGCTGCTGCGCCCGCTGGGTTGGCTGCTGCGGACCCTGCTGTGGGTGCCGCTGTGCTGGCTCGGCCGCAGCCTGGCCTGGCTGCTCCGCACCCTGGTCTGGGTGCCGCTGGTGTGGCTCGCCCGCGGGCTGGCCTGGCTGGCCCGCACCGTGGTGTGGATGCCGTTGGCCTGGCTGGCGTACCACCTGCTCTGGGTGCCGCTGCGCTGGCTGGGCCGGCTCCTCGCCCCGCTCGGGCGCCTGCTGGTGGCCGGGCTCCTGACAGTGGGACGGTGGCTGCTGGCCGTCGGCCGGGTGCTGCTCGACGCGGCGGCGTGGGCGTGGCGGACGGCCGGCCGGCTGCTGTGGTGGTGCTACGCGCTCACCCTGCGGCCGTTCGTGCTGGCGGCGGGCTGGCTGTGGCGGCACGCCGTCCGTCCGGTGGGCCGGGCGGTCGCCGCCGCGTGGCGGGCGACGGTGTCGCCGGTGGCCCGCTGGCTGCGCCGCAGCGTGCTCGACCCCGTGCGTCAGGCGACCCGCGAGACCCTGACCGCCCTGGGCCTGCGTCGCTGACCGATGGGCGCCCCGGCCGGCCCGGTGGTCCCCGGCCGGCCCCGGCCGGCCCCGGCCGGTAGATCTTGGTGCGCAGAGGCCCCCCGAGGGGCCGGTTCCTACCAAGATCTCCGGCGGGGACCGCTGCCGAGGGGCGAGCGGCGGTGTGGGTTACAGGACCAGGTTGAGCAGGACGGTCAGGACGACCGAGGCGACGATCGAGAAGAGGATCATCAGCAGGCAGCCGAGGCCGCCGCCGGCGGGCCGGATCTCCGTGTTGCCGATGCGCATGTGATCACCTGTTCGTCAGCGACGGGGCGAGAAGGGCACGGATCGCGTCGGCGACCTGCGCCGGCGCGGTGGTGGCGACGTTGTGCGCGGCCCCCGGCACGGTCAGCGTGCGGGCGTGCGGCACCAGCCGGGCCACCTGCGAGCGCCAGGGCGCCGGCACGACCGGATCCCGGGAGCCGGTGACCACCAGGGTGGGCGCGGTGATCCGGACCAGGTCCGCCTCGACCCCGTTGCGCACCGAGTGCGACAGCGTGGCGTGGACCCGCCAGGGGCGGGCGTCGACGACGTCCCGCACCAGGATCGGCGCCTGCAACGGCGCCTCCCGCAGGGTGTCCACCAGCCAGCGTCCGAACTGCCCCCGCCGGGACCGGGCGGCCGGGTCGCTGGTCGGGCCCGCGAGCACCACGGCCCGGACCGCGTCGGGGTGCCGGGCGGCCAGCGCCGCGACGACCTCCGCGCCGAACGAGTGCCCGACCAGGCAGACCGGCGGCATCCGGTACGCGGCCAGCCAGGCGGCCAGGTGGTCGGCGTGCCGGGGCACGTCGTACGCCGTGCCGGGGCGCTCGGTGAGCCCGAAGCCGGGCAGGTCCGGCGCGTACACGGGGTGGGTGTCGGCCAGCGCCAGGGCGAGCGGGGTCAGGTAGCGGTGGGAGACCGCCAGCCCGTGCACCAGCACGACCGGGGTGGCGCCGGTGCCCGGGTCGGCCGTGCGGCGGGTGTGCGTACGGAGCCCGTCAACGAGCCGCCACTCGCTGGTCAGACCGGCGGCCGGGCGCGGTGCGGCCAGCGCGAGGCGCAGCTCGGCCGGGCCGAACCGGCCGGGCGGGGTCGCCCGGGGCCGCCGGGTCGGCGAGATCCTCACAGCTCGCGCAGCCGGGGCAGCAGCTGCTCCTGCGCCCAGTCCAGGAACCTCGGCTGCGTCTCGCCGCCCACCTGCACGATCGCCACGTGGGTGAAGCCCGCGTCGACGAACTTCTTGAACGCCTCGACGTGCCGGTCCACGTCGGGCCCGCAGGAGATCCCCTCGGCCACGTCCTCCTCGCGGACGAACTGGGTGGCGGCGGCGAACGACTCCGGCCCGGGCAGGTCCGCGTTGACCTTCCAGCCCATCCCGAACCAGCGGAACTGGTCGTGCACGATCTTGCGGCACTCCGCCTCGTCCGGGCCGTAGCAGATGGCCACCTGCCCGTAGCGGGGCTGCCCGGCGCCGCCGGCGTCGTCGTACATCTCGATGATGTGCGGGTCCGGCTCGGTGGCGACGATGCCGTTGCCGTACTCGGCGGCGAGGGTGGCCGACTGCCGGCCGGAGGCGGCGACGGCCATCGGCACCGGGCGGTCCGGCCGGTCCCACACGTACGCGTCGGGCACGTCGTAGTGGTTGCCGGAGAAGGTCAGCGTCTCCCCGTTGAGCAGGGGCCGGATGATCTGGAGCGCCTCCTCGAACATCTCGTGCCGCTGCTGCACGTGCGGCCAGCCACCGACGACGTGCTCGTTGAGGTTCTCGCCCGCGCCCAGGCCGAGGGTGAACCGGCCGTCCGAGAGGACGCCGACGGTGCTGGCCTTCTGCGCCACGACCGCCGGGTGGTAGCGGCGGATCGGGCAGGTCACGAAGGACATCAGCTCGGCCCGGCTGGTGGCGTGCGCGACCGCGCCGAGCACCGACCAGGCGTACGGGGCGTGGCCCTGCGAGTCCAGCCAGGGGTAGTAGTGGTCGGAGATGACGAGCTGGTCGAAACCGGCCGCCTCCGCCCGCACCGCGTGGTCGACCAGTTGCTTGGGGCCGGCCTGCTCGCACATCAGGGTGTAACCGACCTTGACCATGGTGTCTCCTTCCGACCCGGGCGGATCATCCCCGGATACCCCGGCCAGGGCGGCTCAACCATCCGCGTCCGGTATTCCGGGACCACTCCTTAACCGGTTCATTGCGCGCCCGGACCGATCGGCCTACGCTGATCCGTGCGCCGCCGAGAGCCGGGCGGCGGCTGTCGGGCTGCAGCCGCCATCCCCCTGTGACGTCCCACCCCCACCCGGGCAACGGGGGTCCTCCCTTGAGGAAGGCCATGAAGAAACGACTCTCCGCCGCCGGTGCGGCCCTGCTCGCGCTGCTGGTCGCCGTGCTGGCGTTCGGCCAGCCCGCGCGGGCCGCGACCGGCTTCTCCGTCGCCGACGGCAAGCTCTACGACGCGAACGGCAACGAGTTCGTCATGCGCGGCGTGAACCACGCGCACACCTGGTACCAACAGCAGACCAGCTCCTTCGCCAACATCAAGGCCCTCGGCGCGAACACGGTGCGGGTGGTGCTGGCCAGCGGCCAGCGGTGGGCGAAGAACGACACCGCCGACGTCGCCAACGTCATCTCGCTGTGCAAGGCCAACCGGCTGATCTGCGTGCTGGAGGTGCACGACACCACCGGCTACGGCGAACAGAGCGGGGCGGCCACGCTGGACCAGGCCGTCGACTACTGGCTCAGCATCGCCGGCGCCCTCGCCGGCCAGGAGAAGTACGTCATCGTCAACATCGGCAACGAGCCGTACGGCAACCAGGGCTACGCCTCCTGGGCCACGGACACCTCGAACGCGATCAAGCGGCTGCGCGCCGCCGGGCTGGACCACACGATCATGGTGGACGCGCCCAACTGGGGCCAGGACTGGTCGTTCACCATGCGCGACAACGCCGCCTCGGTGTTCGCCGCCGACCCCGACCGCAACACCGTCTTCTCCATCCACATGTACGGCGTCTTCGACACCGCCGCGGAGATCAGCGACTACCTGGGCCGGTTCCGCGCCGCCAAACTGCCGATCGTGGTCGGCGAGTTCGGCTTCGACCACTCCGACGGCAACCCCGACGAGGACACCATCCTGTCGTACACCCAGGCCAACGGGATCGGCTACCTGGGCTGGTCGTGGAGCGGCAACGGCGGTGGCGTCGAGTACCTCGACATGGTCACCAACTTCAACCCGGCCAGCCTGACCAGCTGGGGACAGCGGATCTTCAACGGCGCCAACGGCATCAAGGCGACCGCGAAGGAGGCGACGGTCTTCGGCAGCGCCCCGCCGACCACTCCGCCGCCCACGACCCCGCCGCCCACGACGCC
>NZ_JBPQTP010000162.1:0-11037 GCF_051386395.1 Micromonospora sp. URMC 106 | reverse complement strand
GTCGATCTTGCACTTTGTGCCCCGGCGTACCGGCTCGAAGCGGGCAATTCGGGGGCACAAAGTGCAAGATCGCGGGAACGGGTGGGTCAGGGGAGCGGGCGGAGTTCGGCGAAGTGGCACGCCGAGGGGTGCGGGTCCGCCGCGCGGGGCACCGCGTGGGGCTCCTGGGTGGCGCAGACCTCCTGGGCCTTCCAGCAACGGGTGCGGAAGTGGCAGCCGCTCGGCGGGTCGGCCGGGCTCGGCACGTCGCCGGTGAGCCGGATCATGGTGCGCTGGTCGCGGGCCTCCGGGTCCGGCACGGGCACGGCGGAGAGCAGCGCCTGGGTGTACGGGTGGGTCGCCCGCTCGTAGATCTCGTCCTCGGTGCCGAGTTCCACGATCTTGCCCAGGTACATCACCGCGACGCGGTCGGAGATGTGCCGGACCACGGAGAGGTCGTGGGCGATGAAGATGTACGACAGCCCGAACTCGTCCTGGAGCTTCTCCAGCAGGTTGATCACCTGGGCCTGGATCGACACGTCCAGGGCGGAGACGGGCTCGTCGCAGACGATGATCTCGGGCCGCAGGGCGAGCGCCCGGGCGATGCCGATGCGCTGCCGCTGACCGCCGGAGAACTGGTGCGGGTACCGGTTGATGTGCTCCGGGTTCAGGCCGACCACGTCGAGCAGGTCCCGCACCCGCTGCCGCCGGCTGCCCTTCGGCGCGGCGTCGGGGTGGATCTCGAACGGCTCGCCGATGATGTCGCCGACCGTCATCCGCGGGTTCAGCGAGGTGTACGGGTCCTGCATGACCATCTGCATGTTGCGGCGCAGCCGACGCAGCTCGGCGCCGGAGGCCCTGAACAGGTCCCGACCCTCCAACGTGGCCCGGCCCGCGGTCGGCGTCTCCAGCCGCATCAGCAGCCGCGCCAGGGTGGACTTGCCGCAGCCGGACTCGCCGACCACCCCGAGGGTCTCCCCGCGGCGCAGCTCGAAGCTGACCCCGTCGACGGCCTTGACCGCGCCCGTCTGCTTCTGGAACAGCACGCCCTGCCGGATCGGGAAGTGCTTGACGAGGTTGTCGACGGCGAGGATCGTCTCGCCCCGGACCTTGGCCGGGCTAGCGGGCGCTGTCATCACGGACCTCCTGCGCGAAGTGGCACGCGCTGGTCCGGCCGTCGCCGAGGACCAGGTCGTGCGGCACCACGTCCACGCAGACCTGCTGCACGTACGGGCACCGGGGGTGGAAGGGGCAGCCGGACGGGATCCGCATCAGGTTCGGCGGCAGCCCCTTGATGGTGGAGAGCTGTTGACCCCGCACGTCCATCCGCGGGATCGACTCCAGCAACCCCTTGGTGTACGGGTGGGCCGGCGCCCGGTACAGCGAGCGGACGTCGGCGTGCTCGACGATGCGGCCGGCGTACATGACGGCGATCCGGTCCGCGACGCCGGCGACCACGCCGAGGTCGTGGGTGATCAGGATCATCGCCATGTTGAGGTCGCGGCGCAGGTCGGCCAGCAGATCCATGATCTGGGCCTGCACGGTGACGTCCAGCGCCGTGGTGGGCTCGTCGGCGATCAGGACCTTCGGGTTCATGGCCAGCGCCATCGCGATCATCACGCGCTGGCGCATGCCGCCGGAGAACTGGTGCGGGTAGTCGCCGAGCCGGTTGGCGGCGGCCGGGATCCTCACCAGGTCCATCAGCTCGACGGCCCGCCGCCGGGCGTCCGCCTTGGACATGCCCTCGCGCTGGCGCAGCGTCTCGCCGATCTGCCAGCCCACCGGGAAGACGGGATTCAGCGCGGAGAGGGCGTCCTGGAAGATCATTGCGATCTCCTTGCCCCGTACCTGCCGGCGCTGCTCCTCGGGCAGCTTCAGCAGGTCGCGACCCTGGTAGAGGATCTGGCCGGAGCGGATCACCGCCGGGGGAGTGTCGAGGATGCCCATGATCGCCTGGGCGGTGACCGACTTGCCGGAGCCGGACTCGCCGAGCACGGCGAGGGTCTCGCCGGGATCCAGGTGGTACGAGACTCCGTTGATCACTCTGGCCACGCCCTCGCCGGTGCGGAACTCGATGTGCAGGTCCCGCACGTCCAGCAGGTGCCCGCCCTCGGGCGTCGGGGAGGCCGGCGTCGGTCGGACGGCGGACTGGCTCACTGCGCTCGCCTTTCGCCCGCGACTGCGGGGCTCGCCGTGCTCGCTCCTCGCGTTCGCACGTGTTCCTGCCTTTCGTTGACGCCTGCCGGGCCCGCTGCGTTCGCTCGCATCGGTCACCGCAGCTTCGGATCGAACGCGTCGCGGATCGCGTCGCCGAGCATGATGAACGCCAGCACGGTCAGCGCGAGGAAGGTCGAGGGGACGACCAGGGGAGTGGCCGACTCCCGCATGTGCACCCGGCCGGCGTCGATGTCGATCCCCCAGGAGATGGTCGGCGCCTTCAGGCCGATGCCGAGGAAGGAGAGCGTCGCCTCGGCGGCGATGAACGAGCCGAGCGCGATGGTCAGCACCACGATCGCCGGGGCGAGCGCGTTCGGCAGGATGTGCCGCAGCATGATCCGGCCGTCGCCGGCGCCCAGCATCCGGGCCGCCGCCACGTAGTCCTGCTCCTTCGCGGTGATCACCGAGGAGCGGATGACGCGGGCGGCGGTGGTCCAGCCGAGGATCGCCAGCACGAAGATCACCGCGCCGATCCGGACCGCGGAGCTGTCGCTGTTCACCCGCTTCAGCAGCACGATCGCGGCGAGCAGCAGCGGGATGCCGAGCACGATGTCGATCACCCGCGAGAGCACCGCGTCGACCCAGCGGCCGAAGTAGCCGGCCAGCATGCCGACGACGAGCGCGATCAGGCCGGTGAGCAGCGCGGAAAGCGCGCCGACCAGCAGCGACGCGCGGGCGCCGTGCACCGCCCGGGAGTACGTGTCGCAGCCCTGGAAGTCGTACCCGAAGATCGCCCCGCCGGACGGGCCGGCGTGCTGGCGGGCCAGCACGCAGTCGCGGGGGTCGTTCGCGGTGAACAGGCCGGGGGCGGCGGCCATGGCGGCGACCAGCACCACCAGCAGGAGGCTGATCCAGAAGATCGGGTTGCGGCGCAGGTCGCGCCAGGCGTCGCCGGCCAGGCTGCGCGGCTTCTGCGCTACGCCGACCTGGTTCGGCGCGCCCGGCTCACCGGACGGCCCCCGCCGCGCGGCCTGGTTCTCGCTCGCGGCGACGGTCTCGAAGTCGCTCATGCCCGCACCTCGCCGCGCTCGGCGCCGGCGCGAAACTCTGCGCTGCCGATTCGTTCGCTGCGCGCTGTCGGCGCACCCCCTCGCTGCGCTCCGGGGAGCGCCGAGCCGCGAAACGCCGCGTTGATGATTCGTTCGCTGCGCTCACTCATAGCGGATCCTCGGGTCGAGTACGGCGTACAGGACGTCCACCACCAAATTGGAGACGAGGTAGACCACGACGAGCACGCTGACGATGCCCACCACCAGCGGGCCGTCCTCGGTGCGGATGCCGCGGAAGAGGTTGAAGCCGACACCGGGGATGTTGAACACGCCCTCGGTGATGATCGCGCCGCTCATCAGGTTGCCCAGCTCGACGCCGAGGAAGGTCACCACCGGGATGAGCGAGTTGCGCAGCACGTGGACGCTGACGATCCGCCGCTTGACGAGGCCCTTCGAGCGGGCGGTGCGGACGTAGTCGGCGCGCAGGTTCTCCGCCACCGAGGTCCGGGTCAGCCGCAGCGCGGTGGCCAGCGAGAGGGAGCCCAGCACGATGCCGGGCAGTAACAGCGCGTACAGGTCGGGGTCGGCCCCGGCGGTGGGCGGGAAGAGCTGCCACTTGACGCCGAGGAGGAACTGCGCGAGCGGAGCGAGCACGATGGTCGGGATGCCGAGCACCAGCAGGGTCAGCAGCAGCGTCGAGTTGTCGAAGATGCTGGCCCGTCGGATGCCGGCGAGCACGCCCGCGGTCACCCCGAAGATGATCGTGACGGCCATGGCGATCAGCGCCAGCTTGACCGTCACCGGCCACGCGGCGGCGAGGATGTCGCCGATGGAGCGTCCGGTCAGCGACTGCCCGAGGTCGCCCTGGAGCAGGTTCTTGATGTAGTCGAAGTAGCGGTAGAAGAAGCCGCCGACCCCGGTCTGGTCGAGGTGGAACTTCTCGGTCAGGTATGCCCGCTGTGCGGCCGTGACCGGGCGCTCGCCGGCGAGCGCCTGGATCGGGTCGCCCTGGCCGGCGAACATCAGCGCGTAGACGATCAGCGTGGTCCCGAAGAACGCGAGGACCATCTGAAGCAGACGCCGCAGGATGAAGCGGAACATACTTGGCAGTCTCTCTGAAAAAGTGCGAAGGGGATGGCGGGTCGGGCCACCGTCCGCCGATGGCCCGACCCGACGCGCCGTGTTACTTGACGGCCTCGATCTTCAGCAGGTCGACACGGTCGAAGAGATCCATCTCCACGTTGGTGACCTTGGTCGAGTGGCCGAAGTTGTTCTGGCCGTACCGCAGCGGGATGACCGGCAGGTCCTGCGCCAGCAGGTCCTCCGCCGCCTGGTACTTCTTGATCGCCTCGTCCTCGTTCGCGGCGCTGGCGCCCTCGGCGAGCAGCTTGTCGAAGGCCGGGTTGCGGTAGCCGTAGTAGTTCGACGAGCCGTTGCTGCTGTACAGCGGGCCGAGGTAGTTCTCCATGGACGGGTAGTCCATGACCCAGCCCATCCGGAACAGGCCGACCGGCTGCTTGGCCTTGAGCTTGGTCAGCAGGTCCGCGAACTTCGGCTCGGCGGTGCCGACGCAGTCCACGCCCAGGTTGGCCTTGAGCTGGTTGCAGGTCGCGTCGATCCAGTCCTTGTGGCCGCCGTCGCCGTTGTAGGACAGCTCGATCTTCGCCGGGCCGCCCGCGGCCTGGTACAGCGCCTTGGCCTTGGCCGGGTCGAACTCGCCGGCCGCGCCGATGGTGTTCTCGCGGTAGCCCGCGACGACCGGCGAGACGAACGAGCGGGCCGGCTGCTGCGAGTCCTTGAAGATCGACTTGGTGATCTCGTCCCGGTCGATCGCCATCGAGATGGCCTTGCGCACGTCCGGGTTGCTGAATTCCTTCTGGAACGTCGGGAAGGCCAGCACCTGGAGCGACGAGGCGGGGCTCTGCTGGAACCGGTCGCCGAGGTCCGTGGCGGCCGTGGAGAGGTTCTCGGTCGGGATGGTCTTGATGACGTCCAGGTTGTCCGACAGCACGTCCGCGTACGCGGCGGTCGGCTGCTGGTAGATCCGGAACTCGACGCCGGCCACCTTCGGCTTCTCGCCGGGGAAGGCGTCGTACTTCTCGACCTCGACCTTGGCGTCGTGCTGCCAGGTGCCCTTCATCTTGAACGGGCCCTGGCCGACCGGCGCCTGCTCGTACCCCTCGGCCAGCACGCCGGGCGCGGAGAACGCGGCCTTCGGCATGGGGTAGAAGGCGGTGTAGCCGAGCATGGTCTTGAACTCGCTGTACGGCTCGGACAGCGTGACGGTGAAGGTCAGGTCGTCGACCTTCTTCAGGCCGGCGAGCGTCTTCGCCTTCGGGGTCTCGCCCTGCAGGTCCTCGTAGCCGGCGATCTTCTCGAAGAAGTAGCTGGAGTTCTGCCCGTTCGGGGCGTAGGCGCCGTAGTTCCAGGCGTCGATGTAGTTGTCGGCGGTGACCTGCTCGCCGTTGTGGAAGGTGTAGCCGCCCTTGAGCTTGACCGTCCAGGTCGTGTTGTCCTCGGACGTCACCGACTCGGCCGCCACCTCGTACGGCTTGTTGGCCTCGTCGTAGTCGACCAGCGGGCTGAACAGGGCGGCGAGCACCTGCGAGCCGCTCGTCTCGTTGGTGTTGGTCGGCACCAGGTGCTGCGGCTCGGCGATCTCGATCCGTACGGCCGCGTCGGGGTTGCTCTCGCCGGATCCGCCGTCGCCGCCCGAGCCGCAGGCCACCAGGCCCAGGGTCACCGCGAGCGGGAGGGCCGTCCAGGCAGCGAGCCTACGAACACGCATGTAGCCTCCTCATCTCCTCACGCTGCGCAGTCAGACCCGGCGCTGGGTTTACGCTGCGCAACGTTGGGCAACGGTAGGTCGCGGGTCGGCGTTCGACAACGAGCGCGTTGCGAACCGATAACGGAGCCGCCTCGGGGGTCTTGCCACGACGGGTGCTTCCTGCTATGGCTCTCGGGCCCTCCAACGCCGCCCGGCATGCGGGTTCTCCCGGCGTCGGCAGGGGCTGTCCTGCGCCTTGCGCCCGCCCTGCACCGTGTCGTGCCCCCGCGCCCGGGGTCGTCCCGCGTGAGTCGGGGCGTCCGGATCCGGGGGTGACCGGATCGGCAGAACATTACTCACAGTGATTAAGGGCACGTCACCCTTCGTGATCGAGCGACGGGCTGGCGCAGGTCGTCGGATCACCGGGCGTCGACCGTGAGACGATCTGGGCGTGACGGCGACGCTTCTGGACGGCAAGGCGACCGCGGCCGAGATCAAGGACGAGCTGCGGACGCGGGTCAAGGCACTGGCGGAACGCGGCATCACCCCCGGGCTGGGCACCGTCCTGGTCGGTGCGGACCCCGGCTCCCAGGCGTACGTCAACGGCAAGCACCGCGACTGCGCGGAGGTGGGCATCGCCTCGATCCGCCGGGAGTTGCCGGCCGACGCGACCCAGGAGCAGGTCGACGCCGTGCTCGCCGACCTCAACGCCGACCCGGCCTGCCACGGCTACATCGTCCAGCTGCCGCTGCCGGGCCACCTCGACACCCAGCGGGTGCTGGAGCTGATCGATCCCGACAAGGACGCCGACGGCCTGCACCCGGTCAACCTGGGCCGGCTCGTCCTCGGCTACGACGGCCCACTGCCCTGCACCCCGCGCGGCATCGTCGAGCTGCTCCGCCGGCACGACGTGGCGCTGCGCGGGGCCAAGGTCGCCGTGGTCGGCCGGGGCAACACCGTCGGCCGGCCGCTCGGCCTGCTGCTCACCCGGCGCAGCGAGAACGCCACCGTCACCCTGTGCCACACCGGCACCCTCGACCTGGCCGCGCACACCCGGGCCGCCGACATCGTCATCGTGGCCGCCGGCGTGCCGGGGCTGCTCACCGCCGACATGATCACGCCGGGCGCGGTGGTGGTCGACGTCGGCATCACCCGGGTCATCGGCCCGGACGGCAAGGGCCGCTACACCGGCGATGTCGCCCCCGAGGCCGCCGAGGTCGCCGGCAAGCTCGTGCCGATGCCGGGCGGGGTCGGCCCGATGACCCGGGCGATGCTGCTGACCAACGTCGTGGAGCGCGCCGAGCGCGACTGACCACCCGTCACCGCCGCCCGAGCCGGACGGCGGTGACGTTCGCCCCATCCCGGCGATGGCCGCCGCCCCTGACCGGATCGGTGCCAGGATGACTGATACCGTCCGGAAAACCGACTGGTAGCAGGGAGTGGGACGACCATGGGTAAGAAGGTCACTGTCGTCGGGGCCGGCTTCTACGGCTCCACCACCGCGCAGCGCCTGGCCGAGTACGACGTCTTCGACACCGTCGTGATCACCGACATCGTGGAGGGCAAGCCCGCGGGTCTCGCCCTGGACCTCAACCAGTCGCGGGCGATCGAGGGCTTCGAGACCAAGGTGGTCGGCGTGACCACGGGCCCGAACGGCGAGGGCTACGAGGCGATCGAGGGCTCGGACGTCGTGGTGATCACCGCCGGCCTGCCGCGCAAGCCGGGCATGAGCCGGATGGACCTGCTGGAGACGAACGCCAAGATCGTCCGTCAGGTCTCCGAGAACGTGGCCAAGTACGCCCCGAACGCCGTCGTCATCGTCGTGTCCAACCCGCTGGACGAGATGACCGCGCTGGCCCAGCTCGCCACGCAGTTCCCGAAGAACCGGGTGCTCGGCCAGGCCGGCATGCTGGACACCGCCCGGTTCACCAACTTCGTGGCCGAGGCGCTGAGCGTACCGGTGAAGTCGGTCAAGACCCTGACCCTCGGCTCGCACGGCGACACGATGGTGCCGGTGCCGTCGAAGAGCACGGTCGACGGCAAGCCGCTGCGTGAGGCGATGCCGGCCGAGCAGATCGAGGAGCTGGTCGTCAAGACCCGCAACGGCGGCGCCGAGGTGGTCGCGCTGCTCAAGACCGGCTCGGCGTACTACGCCCCGTCCGCCGCCGCCGCCCGGATGGCCAAGGCCGTCGCGGAGGACTCCGGCGAGGTCATGCCGGTCTGCGCCTGGGTCGACGGCGAGTACGGCATCTCCGGCGTCTACCTGGGCGTCGAGGCCGAGATCGGCGCCGAGGGCGTCAAGCGGGTCGTCGAGACCGACCTGGACGCCGACGAGCTGGCCAGCCTGAAGGAGGCCGCCGAGGCCGTCCGCGCCAAGCAGGCCGACGTCGCCAACATGTGATCCGCCACCCGTCGAGGGGGCACGCCGGTCCGCCGGCGTGCCCCCTCGTCGTTGCGCCCTACAGCGCCACGAACGCCTCGCCGAGGTGCGGGGTGGCGAGCACCGCGGGTCCGCGCGCGGCCAGTTCGCGCAACAGCGCCACCCGCGACGCGCGCGCCGCCGCGGCGTCCTCCTCGTGGGCGTACGCCAGCTCGGGGTCGACCAGTTGCACGGCGTGCACCAGCAGGTCGCCGGTGACCAGCAGCCGCTCGTCGCCGACCTCGAGCAGCACCGACTGGTGGCCGGGCGTGTGCCCGGGCGTCGGCAGCAGTCGTACCGCTGCGTCGATCCTCTCCTCGCCGTCGAGGACCCGGAGCTGGCCGGCGGCGCGCAACGGCGCGACCAGGCTGGCCGACAGCCCCGGGTTGAGGTGTCCCACGGCGGCCAGCTCGGCCCGCTGGAGCAGGTAGTCGGCGTTCGGGAAGTACGGCGTGCCCGGCGAGCCGGTGACCGCCCACCCGACGTGGTCGGTGTGCAGGTGGGTCAGCACCACCGTGCGCACGTCGGCCGGGTCGATGCCGGCGGCGGCGAGTTCGGCCGGCAGCCGCCCGGGCACCGGCGCCCAGCTCGACGCGGGGGAGCCGGCCGGGCCGATCCCGGCGTCGACCAGGGTCACCGGACCGTCCCCGGCGCGGATCGCGAAGCTGCGGAACGGCAGCCACCACCGCCCGTCGGCGGTCACCGTGGCGGGATCCCGCCGGTCGGCCGCGCGCCAGTGCTCGGCGGTGGCGGCCGGGAACGCCTCCTCGCGGGGTTGGAAGAAGGACCCCTCGCCGTCGGTGAGCGCGGTGACCGTGATAGACCCGAGGGTGCGGCGCGGTGGCATCCGGCGATGGTGCCAGCGGAATCGCGCGCCGCGCATCCCGTTATCCGGCCCGACCGAGGCCGGCTGGGGACTGCCGGCCAGTTTCCAGTACGCTCGTACTGCTTGAGCACGTGTCCCCCGAGAGGAGCGCCGGTCGATGGCGAAGATCAAGGTAAACAACCCGGTCGTGGAGCTCGACGGCGACGAGATGACCCGGATCATCTGGAAGCAGATCCGGGAGCAGCTGATCCTGCCCTACCTCGACGTCGACCTGCACTACTACGACCTGTCGATTCAGCACCGCGACGAGACCGACGACCAGGTCACCGTCGACGCCGCCAACGCCATCAAGGAGCACGGCGTCGGCGTCAAGTGCGCGACCATCACCCCGGACGAGGCCCGGGTGGAGGAGTTCGGCCTGAAGAAGATGTGGCGGTCGCCGAACGGCACCATCCGCAACATCCTCGGCGGCGTCGTCTTCCGCGAGCCGATCATCATGTCCAACGTGCCGCGGCTGGTCCCCGGCTGGACCAAGCCCATCATCATCGGCCGGCACGCCCACGGTGACCAGTACAAGGCCACCGACTTCGTCGTCCCCGGCCCGGGCACGGTGACCATCACCTACACCCCGACCGACGGCTCCGCGCCGGTCGAGATGGAGGTCGCCAACTTCCCCGGCGGCGGCGTCGCCATGGGCATGTACAACTTCGACGAGTCGATCCGGGACTTCGCCCGCGCCTCGATGCGCTACGGCCTGGACCGCGGCTACCCGGTCTACCTGTCGACGAAGAACACCATCCTCAAGGCGTACGACGGCCGGTTCAAGGACATCTTCGCCGAGGTGTTCGAGAACGAGTTCAAGGCCGAGTTCGAGGCCGCCGGCATCACCTACGAGCACCGGCTGATCGACGACATGGTCGCCGCCGCGCTGAAGTGGGAGGGCGGCTTCGTCTGGGCCTGCAAGAACTACGACGGTGACGTGCAGTCCGACACCGTCGCGCAGGGCTTCGGCTCGCTGGGCCTGATGACGTCGGTGCTGATGACCCCGGACGGCCGTACGGTCGAGGCCGAGGCCGCCCACGGCACCGTCACCCGGCACTACCGGCAGTACCAGAAGGGCGAGAAGACCTCGACGAACCCGATCGCGTCGATCTACGCCTGGACCCGGGGCCTGGCCCACCGGGGCAAGCTGGACGGCACCCCGGCGGTGACCGAGTTCGCCAACACCCTGGAGCAGGTCATCATCGACACCGTCGAGGGCGGCCAGATGACCAAGGACCTCGCGCTGCTCATCTCGCGGGACGCCCCGTGGCTGACCACCGACGAGTTCATGAACGCCCTGGACGAGAACCTGGCGCGCAGGCTCTCCGCCTGATCCGCCACCCTGGCGGCACCCGTTGTGGTGCTGCCGCTGCGTCACACCGGAGCCCGCCGGCACCCGCCGGCGGGCTCCGCCGTTCCCCCATGCGTCCGCCTGCCGCCTGCTGTCTTTTCGCCTCCCGTTTTCCCTCGTCTTCGTGTCTCCGTGTTTCTGCGTCTTCGCGTCTTCGCCTCCCGCTTTTGCTCCCGCCTTTCTGCGTCCCCCTTTCTGCGTCCCCGCCTTCTGCGTCCCCGCCTTCCGCCTCTCGCTTCCCCGCTCCCCGTAGATCTTGGTAAGAAACGGCCCCTATGGGGGCCGAATACCACCAAGATCTACTCCACTGCCCCGGCGGCGTGCGGAGACTGCGGGGGTGGCGGAGGGAGGGACGAAGGAGAGTGCGACGGGATCGCGTGAGCGGGAGTCGGGAAGGTGCAGGGTCGGAGTGACGGGGCGGAAGTGGCGGGGTCGGAGTGGTGGGGG
>NZ_JBPQTP010000161.1:0-11068 GCF_051386395.1 Micromonospora sp. URMC 106 | reverse complement strand
GCCCAGGACGACCCCGCCCGCTCCGGCGGCTGGAACACCGAGCCCCCGCAGGACCCCGCCCGCTCCGGTGGCTGGCCGGCCGGGCAACAGCAGGACAACCCCAACCGCTCCGGCGGCTGGACGGCCGGACAGCAGCAGGACGACCCCAACCGCTCCGGCGGTTGGGCCGGCACCGGGCAGCGGGACGAGCAGCCCGAGTGGGCACCGGCCGATCAGGCGGCCCCCGCCTGGTCGGCGCCCGAGCCCGCCGCGCGCGGCGCCGCCCGGGTCCCGCAGGCCGCCCCGGCGCCGCAGCCCTGGCCCGCCCAGGACGACCCCGCCCGCTCCGGTGGCTGGAACACCGAGCCCCCGCAGGACCCCGCCCGCTCCGGCGGCTGGCCAGCCGGGCAACAGCAGGACGACCAGGCCCGCGCCGGTGGCTGGGCCGAGGACGCCGCCCCGGCCGACCGGCCGCAGCACGACGACCCGAACCGCTCGGGTGGCTGGGCCGGCACCGGCCAGCAGGACGACCAGTCACCGGCCGGCTGGAACGCCGGCGCCGAGCAGCGGCCGGGCGGATCGTGGGGCGCCCCCCAGGACGACCAGCCGCAGGGCGACGAGTGGCCGGGCCGGGACGAGTCGGCCCGGGTCCGGGGCGCGGCGTCGGTGCCGCAGCAGCCCGAGGAGCGGGACGCCAACGGTTGGGGCTCGGCCGAGCCCGCCCCCACCCCGCCCGGGCGGGCGGCCGTTCCCGTCCCCGGCGACGGCGGGCCGCCCGCGTGGGGCAACGCGGCGGAGAGCCTGCCGCAGCGGACCGCCAACCCGGTCGCTCCGGACGTCGAGCCCTGGTCGGCGGACGAGGCGTGGGGCCGCGCCGAGGCGGGCGAGCCCGCCGCGAGCCGCGCCGGCACCGGCTGGGAGGCCGACCGCGCCGAGGAGCCGCCGATCTACCAGCCCGCCCCGGGCCCCGGCATCTCGCCGGCCAACGCGGTGCCGCTGCCCCCGCAGGAGCAGCGGGTGCCCGGCGCCAGCCTGGCCGCCGCCCCGCCGGCCGACTACGTCCCGCCGGCCCCGTTCGCGCCCGAGCAGTCGGCCCGCGAGGGTGGTCTGCCGGCGTACGAGCAGGAGCAGCCCAGCTGGGCGCAGGCCGGCTCCCGGCACGACGAGCCGCAGGCCACGGCCGGGCCGATGGTTCCCGCGCCGCGCACCTCGCCGGAGTCGGGTGGACGGGCGGCCGTGCCGGCGCCGGAGGGTGCCGAGGCGGCGGCCGGCAGCGTCTCGGCGAGCGCCGCGGTGCCGCTGGCCAGCCGGGTGATGCCGCCGACCGACCAGGCCCTGCGACCGGGTGGCACGCCCGCTCCCCAGCCCCGGGTGTACGGCCGGCCGGCCCGCCCGGAACCGGCGGACGAGCCCGAGCAGGACGAGCCGAACGGGCACCGGCTGGACCACGCACCGTCGCCCCGGTTCGACCAGGCACCCGAGACGCGGTTCGACCACGCACCCGACAACCGGTTCGACCAGGGACCCGACAACCGGTTCGACCAGGGACCGGAGCCCCGCTTCGACGACCGGGACCGGGGGCCGGCCGCCTTCGGCGGGGCCGCTCCGGTCGCGCCGGCGTCGCCGGCCGCGCCCCCGGCCTTCCCGCCGGGCGTGCCGTCCTTCGCCGACGCTCCGGCCAGCGACCGGCCCGTGAACGGGGTCCGGCCGCACGGCGGCGCGGATCGTCCCGCCGAACACTTCGGCGCGCCGTCCGCCGGCGGCGCCGTCGGCGCGGCAGCCGGCTACGGGCCCGCCCCGATGCCCGAGCCCGCGCCCGGTAACGCCTTCCCGCCGGCGTTCCCGCCGCCCGGGCAGCAGCCCGGGCAGCAGCCCGGCCCCTCGTGGGGCCAGGGCGGCCAGGGTGACCCGGGCGACCAGGGTCGGTTCGACTCGTTCAAGCCGATCGCGGAGCCGAAGACCGAGGCGCCCACGCCCAAGGTGCGCAACGGGCGCGTGCTGGCCGCGGTGCTCGTCGCCGCGGTGCTGATCCTGGCGGTGCCGCTGGGCCTGCTCATGCTGCTCGGCAAGGTCGGCGGCGCGGAGGAGACGCCGGCCTTCGATCCGGCAGTCGGCAGCTGCGTGAAGCAGTCCGGCGAGGGCGCGGCAGCGGCGAACTGCGGCGAGGCGGGCGCCTTCACCGTGGTCTCCAAGGTGGATGCCAAGGACAAGTGCGCCGATCCGGCCCAGCCGCACGTGGTGCTCCCGGGTGACGGGGCGAACCGGGTGCTCTGCCTGAAGCCGGCGGGCAAGTAGCCACACCGCGACGGCGGGGCCACGGGAGACCGTGGCCCCGCCGTCGTTTCGCCCGTGGGGTGTGACCGAGCCCGCTCGGGGTGCCGCCCGGCCCGGCCGGTCGCGTCCGGCAGACTGGGCTCATGAGCGCACGAGTACGGGCTCCGGAGCTGCGCGGTCGGGGCTGGCTGAACACCGGTGGGCGGGACCTGAAGCTGTCCGACCTGCGCGGCAAGATCGTCGTCGCGGACTTCTGGACGTTCTGCTGCATCAACTGCCTGCACGTGCTCGACGAGTTGCGCCCGCTCGAGGAGAAGTACGGCGACGTGCTGGTCGTCATCGGCGTGCACTCACCCAAGTTCGAGCACGAGAAGGACCCGGACGCGCTCGCCGCCGCCGTGGAGCGGTACGGCGTCCACCACCCGGTGCTCGACGACCCCGAGCTGGACATGTGGCAGCAGTACGCGGCCCGCGCCTGGCCCACCCTGTCCGTGATCGACCCCGAGGGCTACGTGGTGGCGACCATGGCCGGGGAGGGGCACGCCGAGGGGCTGGCCCGCCTCATCGACGACCTGATCGCCACCCACGAGGCGAAGGGCACCCTGCACCGGGGCGACGGCCCGTACGTCCCGCCGGCCGAGCCGGAGACCACCCTGCGCTTCCCGGGCAAGGCGGTGCTGCTGGAGAACGGCAACCTGCTGGTGTCGGACTCGGCCCGGCACTCGCTGGCCGAGCTGGCCCCGGACGGCGAGACGCTGGTCCGCCGGATCGGCGCCGGCACCCGGGGGCGGGCCGACGGTCCCGCCGAGGCGGCCACCTTCTCCGAGCCCCAGGGGCTCTGCCTGCTGCCCGCGCACGCCGCCGAGGTGGCGGGCTACGACCTGGTCGTCGCCGACACCGTCAACCACCTGCTGCGCGGCGTACGCCTCGCGGACGGCGAGGTGGTCACGGTCGCCGGCACCGGCCGACAGTGGCGCTCCACGGTCGACGACCACGCGCACGACGCGCTCGCCGTCGACCTCTCCTCCCCCTGGGACCTGGCCTGGTACGACGGCAAGGTCGTCATCGCGATGGCCGGCATCCACCAGCTCTGGTGGTTCGACCCGGTGAAGCGCACCGCCGGCATGTACGCGGGCACCACCGTCGAGGCGCTGCGCGACGGACCGCTGGCCGAGGCGTGGATGGCGCAGCCGTCCGGCCTCTCGGTCTCCGCGGACGGCGCCCGGCTCTGGATCGCCGACAGCGAGACCAGCGCGATCCGGTACGTCGAGAACGACGTCATGGGCACCGCCGTCGGGCAGGGGCTCTTCGACTTCGGCCACGTCGACGGGCCGGCGTCGGAGGCGCTGCTCCAGCACCCGCTGGGGGTGTGCGGGCTGCCGGACGGCTCGGTGTTGATCGCCGACACGTACAACGGCGCGGTCCGTCGCTACGACCCGGAGGGCGACCGGGTCTCGACGGTCGCCGACGGGCTCGCCGAGCCCAGCGACCTCGTGCTGACGCCGGCCGGCGAGGTGCTGGTGGTGGAGTCCGCCGCGCACCGGTTGACCCGGCTGGCGCCGGGCGCGCTCTCCGCGGCGGGAGCGAGCACGGTGGACGGGCCGCGGCACCGCACCGAGCGCAAGCCCACCGACGTGGGGGCCGGCGAGGTGACCCTGGACGTCGTCTTCACCCCGGCGCCGGGGCAGAAGCTGGACGAGACGTACGGCCCGTCGACGCGGCTGGTGGTCTCCGCGTCCCCGCCGGAGCTGCTGCTGGAGGGCGCGGGGACCGGTACCGAGCTGTCCCGCCGGCTGGTGGTGAACGGCGACGTGGCCGCCGGCGTGCTCCAGGTGACCGCCCAGGCGGCGACCTGCGACGCGGACGTCGAGCACGCGGCGTGCCACCTGACCCGCCAGGACTGGGGCGTCCCGGTCCGGGTGGTCGACGGCGCCGCCGCGCGCCTCCCGCTGATCCTGCGCGGCCTCGACGCCTGACGCCCCGGTGTCCCGGCGGGCGCCTGACTTCCTGGTGTGCGGAGGGGCCCTGGGCCACCCCGGGCGACGGATGCCCTCCCTCTCACGCGAACGGGGTGAGCGGCACGCCGGCGTCGATGAGGGCGGCGCGGACCAGCTCGGCGCAGCGGACCGCGCCGGGCGCGTCGCCGTGCAGGCAGATCGAGTCGACCGGGCACGGAACGACGCTCCCGTCGACGGCGACGACGGTCCGCTCGGTGGCCATCCGCACGGCCCGGGCGGCCACCTCCTCCGGGTCGGTGACCAGCGCGCCGGGGGCGGTGCGCGGCACCAGTGAGCCGTTGGGCAGGTACCCCCGGTCGGCGAAGCCCTCGGCGACCACCCGGAGACCCGCCCCCGCGGCGAGCTGGGCGAGGACCGAGCCGGGCGAGCAGAGCAGCGGCAGCTCGTGGTCGTAGTCGCCGACCGCGGCGACCAGCGCCGCCGCCTGGGCCTCGTCGCAGGCGGCGGCGTGGTAGAGCGCCCCGTGCGGCTTGAGGTAACGGACCCGGGTGCGGAACAGCCGGCAGAACGCGTCGAGCGCGCCGAGCTGGTAGGTGACCTCGTCGCGCAGCTCCGCGAAGGCGTACGCGATGTGCCGCCGGCCGAAGCCGGCGAGGTCGCGGTAGCCGACCTGCGCGCCGACGGCGACCCCGCGGGCGGCGGCGGCCTCGCAGACCCGGCGCATCGTGGACGCGTCGCCGGCGTGGAATCCGCAGGCGACGTTGGCGGAGGTGACCAGGTCCAGCAGCGCGGCGTCGTCGCCGAGTCGCCAGATGCCGAATCCCTCGCCGAGGTCAGCGTTGAGGTCCATGGAACCTGACCGTAGTCCCTGGGCGGGCCTGCGCGAGCGGGGTCACGTCGTCCACCACCCCGACGACGGGGTATCCGCCGGTGGTCGGATGGTCGGCGAGGAAGATCAGCGGCTGGCCGTCCGCCGGCACCTGTACCGCGCCGAGCACGATCCCCTCGCTGGGCAGTTCCCCGGCCACCGCGCGGGGCAGCGCCGCGCCGGTGAGTCGCGCGCCGACCCGGTTGCTCACCGGGCTCACCGCGTACGCGGTGCCGAACAGCCGGTCGAGCGCGGTCGCGGTGAACCAGTCGTCGCGGGGCCCGAGTCGCAGCGTCAGCCGCAGCTCGGCCGGGGCCGCCGCCGCGACGGTGACATCCACCGGGGCGGGGGGCCCGGTGGGTGCGCCCAGCGGCAGCAGGTCGCCGTCGCGCAGGGGCGGCGGGCCGAGCCCGGAGAGGGTGTCGGTGGCGCGGCTGCCGAGGATCGGCTCGACGGCGATCCCGCCGCCCACGGCGAGCCAGTTGCGCAGGCCGTCGTGGGGCGGAGCGATCCGCAGCACGGCGCCCGCCGGCACCGACAGTGGCCGCCCCACGTCCCCGGGGCGGCGGCCGACCCGGACGGCGGTGCCGGCCCCCGTCACCGCGACCGTCGCGGCGCGGGGAAACCGCAGCTCGCAGCCGGTCATCGTGATCTCCAGGCCGGCGGCGGACTCCGGGTTGCCGACGAGCCGGTTGGCCAGCCGCAGGGCCGCCGGGTCGAGCGCGCCCGACCGGGGTACGCCCAGGTGCGCCCACCCGGCCCGGCCGAGGTCCTGGACGGTGGTCAGCGCCCCGGCGCGGAGCACCTCGACCGTCCCGGCCCGGGTCACGCGGCCACCAGGCGCACCTCGGCGCCGGGGGTGAGCCGGGCCGGCGGGTCCGCGCGCACGTCGAAGAGGGCCATGGCGGTGCGCCCCACCAGCAGCCAGCCGCCGGGCGAGGCCGCCGGATAGATGCCGGCGTACGGGCCGGCCAGGGCGACCGAGCCGGCCGGCACCCGGGGGCGGGGGTTGGGCAGCCGGGGGACCGCCAGTTCGGCGGGGAGCCCCGTCAGGTAGGCGAACCCCGGGGCGAAGCCGCAGAAGGCCACCCGGAAGGCGGTACGTGCCAGCCGCTCGACCACCGTGGCCACGTCCACGCCCCAGTGACCGGCGACGACGGGCAGGTCCGCACCGTCGTACGTCACCGGGACCTCGATCCGGTCGGCGGTGGTCGGTCCGGCGGGGGCGGCCGGTCGGGGCGCCCAGCCGGCGATCCGCGCGGCCGTAGCCACCGGGTCGGGCACGCCGTCGAGCAGGACGGTGGTGGCCGCCGGCACGATCTCGACGGCGGTCAGCTCGCCCTGTTCCCGCCGCCGCCACAGCTCGGCCCGCCACGCCTCGACCAGGCCGGCGCCCGCCCCGGGATCGCCGGCCGCACGGGTGCCCCGGGTCTCCCCGGCGCCGGGGGCCGGCGCGGCGCAGTCGAGCAGCAGGGCGTGCGCCCCGACGGGTCGGATCCGCATGCCGCCATCCTCCCCGACCGGTCGCCGGGTACGGATTTCGACCGACCGCCATCCCACGTGACCGGACGCACTACTTGCAAGTAACCTACGGTGCCGTAACCTGATGTCGTGACGACCTCCGCACCGCTTCGACTCAAGCCGGTCGACATCGGCAAGCCCCGGATGCGCGGCTGGCTGCACACGTACGCCTTCTTCGTCGCCGCGGTCTGCGGGATCGTGCTCAGCGCGATCGCCGCCACCCGGCCCGGCTGGGCGCCCCTGGTGAGCTGCGTGATCTACAGCCTGACGGTGTGCGGGCTCTTCGGCACCAGCGCCCTCTACCACCGGCGGGTGTGGTCCGAGCGCGGCTACCAGATCATGCGCCGGATGGATCATTCGATGATCTTCGTGTTCATCGCCGGCACGTACACGCCGTTCTGCGTCCTGCTGCTGGAGCCCCGGCCGGCCACGATCATGCTGTCGCTGGTCTGGGGCGGCGCGATCGCCGGGGTGGCGCTCAAGCTGGTCTGGCCGCACGCCCCGCGCTGGGTCTCCGCGCCGCTCTACCTGGCGCTCGGCTGGGTCTCGGTCGCGATGCTGCCCGACATCCTGCACCAGGGCGGCGTGACCGCGCTGGTGCTGCTCATCGTCGGCGGCGCGATCTACAGCGTCGGCGCGGTCTTCTACGCGCTGCGCCGGCCCAACCCCTGGCCCACCGTCTTCGGCCACCACGAGTTCTTCCACGCCTGCACCCTGGTGGCCGCTCTCTGCCACCACATCGCGATCTATTTCGCCCTCTTCGCCTGACCGCCTGGCCGGACCGGCCGCTCAGCCCGACCGGCCGGTGGGCCGGCCGGTCCGACGCCGGAGCCGCCGGGGCAGACGACGGGGGCCCCGCCACGCTGCGGAGCCCCCGGCAAGACGGCGTCGGGACGTCAGACCGTGCGGCGCGGCCGGCGCACCTCGCGGTACTCCTCGACGACCCGGTCGTCCTGCACGGGCACGACCCGCTCGGCGACGACCCGGTCCTCGGTCACCGGCCGAGCGACGACGGTCCGACGGCGCGTGTTCCAGAAGTGGAGCGTGACCAGCAGGCCGGCCAGACCGGCGAGCATCAGCACCCAGCCGACGACGGCCAGGTTGAGCCAGCCCAGGTCCGCCTCCACGGCGAACGCGAAGATCGCACCCAGCGCGATCAGGAAGATACTGCCACCAAAACCCATGTCGTCGCCTCCTCGGCTGTCCCTGGCGTCTACCTCCGCCGCGGCCATCGGTGAGGGTGCGGCATCCATCGACTTACCCAGGCGCTCTGATCGTCAATCGGGCAAGCTGGGGACATGACGGACACTCACGCCGAGGGACGGACACTGGTGCTGCTCCGGCACGCCAAGGCCGAGCCGCCGGGGGAGGAGCCGGACGTCCGGCGCCCGCTGGCCACCCGCGGGCACGCCGACGCGGCGGCGGCCGGCGCCTGGCTGGCCAAGCACGAGCTGCTGCCCGACGTGGTGGTCTGCTCGGCCGCCCGCCGCACCCGGGAGACCTGGCACGGTGTGGCGATGGGCATGACCGGGTCGCCACCCGAGGGCGGTTCGGCCGGCCCCGCCCCCGTCGTACGCTACGAGGCGGACGCGTACGAGGCTCACCCGGAGGACCTGTTGGCCCTGGTCAGGCGCGTCGAGCCGAGCGCCCGGACAGTGCTGTTGATCGCCCACAACCCGGGCATCTCGCTGCTCTCCGCTCTGCTCGACCCGATCCGGGCGGACCAGGACGGCATGCGGACCAGCGACGTCGTCGTACACCGGCCGGAGGGCGACTGGGCCGACCTGGGCCGGGGACGGGCGCCGATCACCGCCCGGCACACCGCACGCGGCTGAGCCATCCGCCCGGTGCTCGGCGGATGGCTCAGCGGCCGCACCCTGTCAGCCGGCCACCGGCTCAGGACGGCGGCGCGGTCGGCGGCGGCGGGTCGGGCGGCGGCGGCATCATCGCGGTCGGATGCGAGAGCCGGTTCTCCTCCACGATGAGTGTCCGCGCCCGCTTGCGGCGGTCCTGCCAGAACCAGAGCGTGGTGAGCAGTACGGCGAGCCCGGCCAGGATGAACACCCAGCCGACCGCGCGCAGGTCGACCCACCAGACGTTGGCCCTGATGGCGAAGGTGAGGATCGCGCCGATCGCGATCAGGAAGATCCCACTACCAATGCCCATGTGCGCTGCACTCCCCCGTGCGGTGGCTCTGGGCGTTCTCTGACGTGGCCCTGCGACGGTTACCCGCCACGCCGCCCGGCTACCTGGATGAGACGGCCGAATAGCCGGCGCACCCGCTGCGGGATCGATGTGGCGCGGGGCTCTCCCGGCTCCACGGCACGACGAAACCGACCACGCGCCGACCGCGCAGGGTGCGACAACGGGACCTTCAGCGAAGGTCACACAGCGTCAACGTTCCGTCCGCACCGACGGCACCCAGAGCCGCCGCGGAGCGGCAAATCGGACGAAGTGGCGCATCTCTGCCGCACCGGCCACACACCTTCGCCGTCCTTTGCTCTGCACCAGCGGAGGCATCAACAACTCTCGGCGTCCGTCCTCGGTCTCGCTCAGCAGTAGCCCCACGCCCTTGTGTCAGTGGAGCAGAGCGGGCCGGAACCAGCTCAGCAGATCGAGTCGCTAACCCCGTCCGCATCGTTCGACGAGGGCGCGACATGATTTACCGCTGGTCGTCGGTGCCGTTCGGCATCCTCGGGCCGGGGGGCCGGTCTACGCCGGCCACCCAGCTGATCACGTCACCCGGTTTCCGCCCCGCTCGGGCGGACGCCGGCAGAACGCCCCTGACGGGGTGTCAGCTGACGCGGTCCGCAGGCGGCGCCCGCTCCTCGCGCGGCGGGGCGTCCGTGCGACGAAGTTGACGGGCGCCCGAAAGGCGCCGATCAGCGGTGACGGAAGAAGCCTGTTAGATGTGGGGTAACCACGAGCGAAGCCGTACCACCATTTTGCGTTAGACCGTCCATGACTTCCTTGCTGGGCTGCCCGTAAACGTCAAGTGCCTCCACGGAGCAGTGTTCCATGACCTCTTGGATGTAGGGATCGGCGAGCTGCCAATGCTTCAGCACCGCGGCGGAGTCATGGTACAGCTGGAAGCTGTAGGCGCGTAGGTTGGCTTCGTCAATGAACACTTCAACCATGAGTTGCGGGCCGTGCTCTCTTACGAAGTCGACAGCAGAACGAACTGCGTCTCGATATTCTTCGAGGTGACCCTCCTTGATGCGCATGGTGTTACGGAGAAGAATCGGGCCATCTGCCAACTGGGTAGATGACTGGGACATCGGTAGGCTATTCCTTTCGTGCTTGTCGAATCGCGCCCGGAGGGGCCGTAGGGATTGTGCGGTTGTCACCGCAACGATGCGGAGGAACTCGCTATCTGGTAGGTGACCTGGCCCCGAGGTCCGCAGGGGTGCTCGCCAGGACGCCGGAGCCGCATCGAGGCAGGTTGTCCGGCCTCCTATGGGACTTCTCGTCGATCGACGACGGCGGTGAGACCCTCGCCTGAGCGGTTGTCAGCGAGGAGCGCCTCGATCCGCGCTGCCACGATCGGAAGGCCGCCGTCGCCGAGCGGGCTGCCGGAACGTTGTTCGATGAGGTGACGGAGCACGGTGAGGTGCTCGCCGAGGTTGGCCGGGCCGGGCGGATAGTCAGCTTCGAGAAGCTCGATCGCGGTGGCCGTGGCCGAGTTGACCACGTGGCCGAGTTGTGTACCGGCAGTCCGGGCGAAGTCGGTGATGTCGATGCCGGCGGCGCGTACGGTGTCGAGAGCGCGGAGCAGGCCCAGTTGTGCGTCGTACCAGACGCCGAAGAGGGCCAGATCCCAGATCGCGGCGGCCGCTGGCGCGTCCCCGACGAAGCGGGGCGGACCGAGCAGGCGCAAGGTGTCAAGGTGAAGTTCGTACGCGGCACGGTCACCGCCGTACAGGATGGTGGCCCTGTCAGTGCCGATCGTCTCCGGTGAGGCCTGGACGCCCGCGTCAAGATACCGAGCGCCCATGCCGGCGACGAGCTCGGCCGTCTTCTGCGCCTCCGCCGGTGTGCCGGTGCACAACGCGACAATGGTCCGCCCGGCCTGGTCCGGGTGCATGGCGGCCAGGCAGTCGGCGACCGCGCGGTAGTCGGTGAGGGTGAGCAGGACGAGATCGCTCGACGACACGGCCGCAGCAACCGAGTCGACGGGCCGAGCACCCGCCTCCACCAGGCCGGTGAGCCGGTGCTGAGTGCGGTTCCACACCGCTACCTCGCGGCCCGCGTCGAGTAGGCGGTGTGCCACCGCTGTTCCGATGGCGCCGGTTCCGATAACTGTGATGGTCTCTGCCATGCCGCCATCCTCGAACCTCAACTCGACTTCATGTCAAGCCGTGACGTCGAGATGAAGGGCAAGGCGAACCCAGAGCGACGCGAACGCCAGGGCGAGGCGCGACGACAAGGCTGCGGAGACGCGGGGGGGGGGGGGGGGGGGGGGGGGGGG
>NZ_JBPQTP010000160.1:0-11240 GCF_051386395.1 Micromonospora sp. URMC 106 | reverse complement strand
CGGAGGGATCGAGCCTGACCACCCCTCCACTGACCGCTACTCCCCCGACCACCCGTCCAGCCGGCCCGGTCGCCCCGCCACCGACCGCTCCCTTGCCTGACCACCCCGTTCGGCCGGTCCGGCATCCCGCTGCCTCCCTGCCCGCCGCTCAAGATCTGGACGGCGGGAAGGCGTGCTTGTCGGTGGCGACATGGACGCCCTTTCGCAACTTGCGTGAAGTAGTGGCCTCGGCGCCGCCCAGAGGCCACTACTTCACGGAAGTCGCGCGGATCTTGGCGGAGCCGTCGCGCGGATCTTGGGCGGGGCCGCGCGGAGCTTGGCGGGGTCTGCTCCGGGGTGCTGGCGGGCCGGAGCTCTGGGATGCCGGCGGGCCGGAAGGGTTTGGCCGAGGTAGGGGACGTGCTCGACATCACGTCGTACTACGGGGGGTAGGATTGCGGCGTGACTCGGCTCGGTGATCTCGAACGTGCGGTGATGGACGTGCTGTGGGACTCGGTCCCCGCCACGTCGGACGGGATCACCGTGCGCGAGGTGGCCGACGCGCTGGACGGCCGCGAGCTGGCGTACACGACGGTGATGACCGTGCTGGACCGGCTCGCCGGCAAGGGCATGGTGCAGCGCGAGCGGGAGGGGCGGGCCTGGCGTTACCGGGCCGCCGCCAGCCGCGAGGCGCACATCGCCCAGCTCATGCTCGACGCCCTCGACCTCGGCGGCAGCCGGGACGCCGCGCTGGTGCGCTTCGCCCGCTCGGTGACCGGCACCGAGGCCGAGGTGCTGCGCGCCGCCCTCGGCGCCGAGGCCGCCGCCGGGCCGACGGGGCGCGGCGAGGGCGGCCTGACCGACCGGATCGAGGCGCCGACCGACCCGGCCGGCCGACCGGCCCGGGCCGACGAGGCAGCGGACCGGTAGGGCGGCGGCCGTGGCGTACGCCCTGCACTTCGCCGCGTCGATGCTGGCCTGCTGGCTGACCGCGCAGGTGCTGGCGCGCTCCACCTGGACGTGGCGCAGCCCCCGGGTGGCGATCATCTGTTGGCAGGCGGTCGGGCTGGCGCTCGGTCTCTCCGCGATGGGCCTGCCGATGGCGTTGGGCCTGGCGGCCTACGAACGGCCCACCGGCAGCGCGCTGGTCGCCCTGGCCACCGACCTGAGCCACGGCACGCTGCCCGTCGGGGTGGGCGTGCCGCAGCTGGCCGCCGTCGGGGTGGGCTTCGGCATCGGCGCGGTGCTGCTGACCACGACCGTGCGCAGCATCCACGGCACCGTACGCGCCCAGCGCCGACACCGGGACCTGCTCACCCTGGTCGCCCGGCGGGACCCGACGGTGCCCGGCGCGCTGGTGCTGGACCATCCGAGCGCGGCGGCGTACTGCCTGCCGGGGGTGAAGCCGCGGGTGGTGGTCAGCGCGGGCACGCTCGACCTGCTGGACCGCGAGGAGCTGGCGGCCGTGCTCGCCCACGAGCGGGCGCACGCCCAGGAGCGGCACGACCTGGTGCTGCTGCCGTTCACCGCGCTCTGCCGGGCGCTGCCCTGGTTCGCCTGGGTCCGCGCGGCGTACGAGCGGGTCGCCCTGCTGGTGGAGATGCGGGCCGACGACAAGGCCCGCGAGGCGCACGCCGACGCCCCGCTGGCCGGCGCGCTGCGCCGGTTCGCCGCCGCCGGCAACCGGATCACCCCGGCCGGCGCCCTCGGGATGGGCGAGGGGGACCTCGACGCCCGGGTGCAGCGGCTGCTGGTCGCCGATCGGCCGCCCCGGCTGATCGGGGCCACCGCGCTGGCGGTGGCGACCACCGTGGCCGCGCTGCCCATCTCGCTCTTCCTCAGCTGAGCAACGGCCCGGATCCGGGCGCGACACCTGCTCCCACGACTACTACGCATCGTCGTATTCTTTTCTACGACACGACGTAGTAGTTATAGGTAGAGAATCTACGTGTAGGCTCGCTACGACAAGAGAGCCAACCGTACGGAGAGCCGGCCATGGACACGCTGCTCCTCGCCCGACTGCAGTTCGCCACCACCACCTCGATCCACTTCCTCTTCGTGGTGGTCACCCTCGGCCTGGTGACACTGCTCGTCGGCCTGCAGACCGCCTGGGTGCTCACCGACAAGCCGATCTACGAGCGGCTGACCCGCTTCTGGGGCCAGCTCTACGTGATCAACTACGTGCTCGGCATCGCCACCGGCATCGTGATGGAGTTCCAGTTCGGGCTGAACTGGAGCGGCCTGTCGCGCTACGTCGGCAACGTCTTCGGCGCGCCGCTGGCCATCGAGACGCTGGTCGCCTTCTTCCTGGAGTCGACGTTCCTCGGCATGTGGATCTTCGGCTGGCACCGGCTGCGCAGGGGCGTCCATCTCGCCCTGCTCTGGGGCGTCGCGCTCACGGCGTACGCCTCGGCATTCTGGATCATGGTGGCCAACTCCTGGCTGCAGAACCCGGTCGGCTACGAGGTGCGCGACGGCGTCGCCCACCTCACCGACTTCTCCGCGTTGCTGACCAACCCCAGCCTCGGCATGGCGTTCGGCCACGTGGTCTTCGCCGCGCTGCTGGTGGGCGGGATGCTGATGGCCGCGGTCAGCGCGTGGCACCTGATCCGGCGCACCCCGGACTTCGCGCTGTTCCGCACCTCGCTGCGGATCGGCCTGGTCACCGCGGCGCTGTCGATCACCATGGTGCAGGGCTTCGGCTTCGCCCAGTTCGGCCCGGTCGGGCAGGTGCAGCCCACCAAGTTCGGCGGGAGTCCCGCGGCGGACGAGCTGGTCGCCGACTGGACGGCGCGGTTCGGCCCCGGCGACTACACCCCGCCCGTGCTGGCCAGTGTCGGCCTCGGCTTCATGATCCTCATCGGCTTCGGCCTCGGCCTGCTCTGGCTGCTGCTCCCGCTGCTCTGGCGGGACTGGGCCATCCGGCTGCGCTTCCCCCTCTGGCTGGTCCTGCTCGCCCTGCCGCTGCCGTTCGTCGCGGTGATCCTCGGCTGGATCTCCCGCGAGGTCGGTCGCCAGCCCTGGGTCGCGTACGGGCTGCTGCCGGTGGACCGGGCCGTGTCGCCGGTCAGCCCGTGGCTGATGCTCGCCTCGCTCGTCGGCTTCAGCCTGCTGCTCGGCGCCCTGGCCGTCACCAACTGGGTGCTGCTGGCCCGGCACGCCGCCCGGGGCGCGGCCGATCCCGCCCTGGGCCGCCCGCCGCAGCAGCCGCCCGCCGACCCCCGCCCCGAGCCCGCCTTCGCCTGAGGAGACGACGTGGAACTCGCCTGGTACGCCCTGCTCGGCCTCTTCTTCGCCACCTACCTGGTGCTCGGCGGCTACGACTACGGCGTCGGCCTGCTGCTCGCCCGGGGCGCCGACCCCGCCCGCCGTCGCGCCGCGCTGAACGCCGTCGGCCCGTTCTTCCTCGGCAACGAGGTCTGGCTGGTGGCCGCCGTCGGCATCCTGTTCGGCGCCTTCCCCGTGCTGGAGGGGGAGCTGCTCTCCGGCTTCTACCCGGCCGTGGTCGGCGCGCTGACCGGGGTGATCCTGGTGACCGCCGGGGTGCAACTGCGCAGCCGCCCGGCCGGGTCGCGGGCCCGCGCCGGGTGGGACCGGGTGGTGGTGGTCGGCAGCGTGCTCGCCGCGCTCGGCTGGGGCGCCGTGCTGGCCGGACTGCTCCAGGGCGTGCCGCTGCACGCCGACGGCCACGTCGCCGGGGCAAGCCACCTGTTCACCCCGTTCGTGGCCGCCGCCGGGCTCGCCGTCGTCTCGCTCGTCGCCCTGCACGGTGCGACCTTCCTCACCCTCCGGCTGCCGGCCGCCGAGGCGGCGTCGGTCGGGCGGCTGGCCCGCCGGCTCGTCCCGGTGGCGCTCGTCGCCGTCGGCGCGGCCACCGCGCTCGGCCTGCTCTCCGCCGACGTACGCGCCGCCGCGGGGCAGCCGGTGGTGGCCGTACTGCTGCTGTCCCTGCTGGTCGCGGCGCTGCTGGCGGCCCGGGTGGCCCTCGCCCGGCGGCGGCCGGGGCTGGCCTTCGCCGCCACCGGGGCGGCCCTGGCGCTGCCGGTGGTGCTGGTCGGCGCGACCCTCTGGCCCTACGCGCTGGTCTCCACGGTCGACCCCGGCGCGTCCCTGACGGTGGCCGACGCGGCGGCGAGCGCACCCACGCTGCGGCTGCTGGGCTGGCTGACGGTGCCGCTCCTGCCGGCCCTACTAGGCTTTCAGGCGATGTGCTGGTGGGTTTTCCGGGGACGGACCGACGGCAGGGCACCGGTGTACTGGTGAACCGCCGTCCCTTCGACCCGCGTCTGCTGCGCCGGGTCCCCGCGGCCCGGCGCGACCTCGCCGTGCTCGCGCTGCTCGGCGTGCTGGCCGCGGGGCTGGTCGTCGCGCAGGCCACCGCGCTGGCCGCGCTGCTGGCGACGGCGTTCGACGGGCGGCTGGACCGGCCCGCCCTGGCCGGGTTCGTCGCCGCCGTGGCCGCCCGCTCGGTCCTGGTCTGGGCGCAGGGGACGGTGTCCGCGCGGGTCGCGGCGACGGTCAAGGCGGCGCTGCGCGCGGAGCTGCTCGGCGCGGTCGGGCGGCAGGGCCCCGGCTGGGTCGCCGGCCAGCGCGCCGGGCAGCTCGCCACGCTGGCCGGGCGCGGGCTGGACGCGCTGGACGCCTACTTCACCGGCTACCTCCCGCAGCTCGTGCTGAGCGTCACCGTGCCGGTCGCCGTGCTGGCCCGGATCTTCGTCGCCGACTGGAGCTCGGCGCTGATCATCGCGGCCACCCTGCCGCTGATCCCGATCTTCGGTGCGCTGCTCGGCTGGCAGGCGCAGGCCGCCACCGAGCGGCAGTGGCGACGGCTCTCCCTGCTCGGCGGGCACTTCCTCGACATGGTCGCCGGGCTGCCCACCCTGCGTGCGTTCGGCCGGGCCGGGGCGCAGACCGAGGTGGTCCGCCGGATGGCCGACGGGCACCGGGTGGCGACCATGAAGACCCTGCGGATCGCGTTCCTCTCCGCCCTGGTGCTGGAGCTGGTGGCCACCCTCTCGGTGGCGCTGGTCGCCGTGCCCGTGGGCGTACGGCTGCTCGGCGGCGGGCTGACCCTGCAGACCGCGCTGCTCGTGCTGCTGCTCACGCCGGAGGCGTACCTGCCGCTGCGGGCGGCCGGCAGCCGCTTCCACGCCAGCATGGAGGGGCTGACCGCGCTGGACGAGGCGCTCACCCTCTCGGCCGCCGCCCCGGTGCCGGCCGCTGCGGGCGGGGCCGCCGCGACACCGGACGGCCGGGGGGTGATCCGGTTCGAGTCGGTGACCGTCGAGTACGAGCGGACCACCGCCCTGCGCGACGTCACGCTGACCATCCGGCCGGGCGAGCGCGTCGCGGTCATCGGCCCGAGCGGCGCCGGCAAGAGCACCCTGCTCGGCCTGCTGCTCGGCTTCGTCGCCCCGACCGCCGGCCGGGTGACCGTCGGCGGGGTGGACCTGGCCGGCACGGACCTGGACGCCTGGCGCCGCCAGGTGGCCTGGGTGCCGCAGCGGGCCCACCTCTTCGCCACCTCGCTGGCGGACAACATCCGGCTCGGCGCCCCCGACGCTCCGGACGCGGCCCTCGGCGCCGCCGTCCGCGACGCCGCCCTGGACGACGTCGTCGCCGGCCTGCCCGAGGGGCTCGCCACCGTGCTCGGCGAGCGCGGGTACGGCCTGTCCAGCGGGCAGCGGCAGCGCGTCGCGCTGGCCCGCGCGTTCCTGCGCGACGCCCCGGTGGTGCTGCTCGACGAGCCGACCGCCCGGCTGGACACCGCGAGCGAGGCGGTCGTCCTCGACGCCACCCGCCGGCTGGTGGCCGGGCGGACGGCCGTGCTGGTGGCGCACCGGCCGGCGCTGCTCGCCGACGCGGACCGGATCCTGCGGATCGAGGACGGCCGGGTCACTGAGCTGACCCCGGCGGCGGCCGGGGAGGCGACCCGATGACCGACGAGCCGAGGCCGGCCGGCGACGACACCGGAACCCGGCCGGGGGACGGCGCCACCGGCGGGCCGGGGCGAGACGTCGCCGGGCCGCCGTTGGCGAGGGACAACACCGGAGCAAGGCCGGGGGACGGCGCCACCGGCGAGCCGGGACGGACGGAGGACGTCGCCGGACCGCCGGCGGGCCGCGGCGACGAGCCGCACCCGGGCCGCGCCCGCTCCCCGGAGCGGACGGTGCTGCGGCTGGCCCGGCCGTACCTGGACCGGCTGCTCGGCGCGGGGCTGCTCGCCGCCGCCACCGAGTTCGCCGGCCTGGCCCTGATGGCCACCGCGACCTGGCTGCTGATGAGCGCCGCCGGCCGACCCCCGCTGGACCGCCTCACCGTGGCGATCGTCGCGGTCCGGGCGCTGGCGGTCGGCCGGGGCGTGCTCCGCTACACCGAGCGGCTCGCCGGGCACGACGCCGTGCTGCGGCTGATCACCGACGTCCGGGCCCGGGTCTTCGCCACCCTCGCCGCCCGCCCGACGCCGCGGCAGCACTCAGGGGACGCGCTGAGCCGGCTCGTCTCCGACGTGGAGGCCGTCCAGGACCTGCTGCTGCGGGTGCTGGTGCCAGCCTCGGCGGCGGCCCTGGTCAGCGTGGTCGCGGTCGGCGCGGCGGCACTGATCTCGCCGGCCGCCGCCGGGGCGCTCGCCGTCGGGCTGCTGGTCGCCGGGGTCGCGCTGCCCGCGCTGGCCACCGCCCTGACCCGGCGCGCCGCCGCCGAGCTGGCCCCGCTGCGCGGCGCGCTCGCCACCGACGCGGTCGACCTCACCCACGGCGCCGCCGACCTCGCCGCGTTCGGCGCCACCGGGCACGCGCTGGACGCGGCCGACCGACGCGCCCGGCGCCTGGCCCGGCTGGAGCGGCGGCTCGCCGCCACCGGCTTCGCCGTCGACGCGGCCGGGGTGCTGGTGGCCGGGCTGACCGCCGGCGCGGTGGTGCTCGCCGCCCTGGCCGCGGACGTGGCCGGGGTGCTGGTCGGCGTGCTGGCGGTCGGCACCCTCGCGGCCGTCGAGATCGCGCTGGCGCTGGTCGGGGCCGCCCGGCAGTGGGCCCAGCTCCGCACCGGCCTGACCCGGGTGGCCGCCCTGCTGGACCCCCCGGCCGCAGCGGCCGCGCCCGGCGACGCGCCGGTCGGCCCCGGACCGTACGACGTGCGGTTCGCGGAGGTGACCGTGCGGTACCGGGAGGGCGCCGCGCCCGCCCTGGACGGGTTCAGCCTCCATCTGCCGCCCGGGCGCCGGGTGGCCGTGGTCGGCCCGAGCGGCGCCGGCAAGAGCACCCTCGCGGCCGTCCTCACCGGGTCGGTACGCCCGGAGCGCGGGCGGGTCACCCTGGACGGGCGGGACCTGTCGACGTACCGGGCCGGGGAACTGCCCCGCGCGGTCGGCGGGCTGCTCGCCGAGGCGTACGTCTTCCACGCCACCGTGCGGGAGAACCTGCTGCTCGGGCGGCCCGGCGCCAGCGAGGACGAGCTGGCGGCGGCGACCGCGGCGGCCGGCCTGCTGGACTGGGTACGCGAGCAGCCGGACGGCTGGGACACCGTGGTCGGCGAGGAGGGCGGTCAGCTCTCCGGCGGCCAGCGGCAGCGGCTCGCGCTGGCCCGGGCGCTGCTCGCGGCGCCGGGCGTGCTGGTGCTCGACGAGCCGACCGAGGGCCTCGACCCCGCCGCCGCCGACGCGGTCCTCGCCGCCACGCTGGCGGCCACCCCGGCCGGGCACTGCGTGCTGCTGATCAGCCACCGGCTCAGCGGGCTGGCCGACCTCGACGAGATCCTGGTGCTGGACGCCGGCCGGGTGGCGCAGCGCGGTCGGCACGCCGACCTGGTGGCGGCCCCCGGCTGGTACCGGGACCAGTGGCTGCTCCAGGAGGCGGCCGAACGCGGGTACCTGGCGCTGCGCCCCTGATCGCGGCGCCCTTCCCGGATCCCGCACCTCCGGGTCGGGCCAGGGTTGTCCCGGACGACGTCCGGCGGCCGCCCGTGACAGGGTGGTGCCATGCGGGGCGACGACGCGACGATGGTGGAGGAGCGGCTGCGGGAGCTGGACAAGCGCCTGCGCGGGCCGCGCCGGTTGAAGTCCGACCTGCTGACCGAGGCGCGGCACGGCCTGCTGGACGCCGTCGAGGCGTACCGGGCGGACGGGCTGCCGGCGGCGGAGGCCCAGCGTCGGGCGGTGGTGGAGTTCGGCTCACCGGCGCAGTTGGTCCCGGCCTGGCAGGCGGAGCTTGCGGTGGCCGCGCTGCGCGGGCTGTCGCTACGGGTCATCGGGCTGGCCGTGGTCGCGTTCGTCGCCGGGGACCTGACCTGGCAGGGGGCGAGCTGGAGCGACGGGCCCCGCCCGCCGGCCGGCTACGTGCTCCTGTCGACCTCGGTCAACTGGATCTGGGGAGCCGCGTTCGCGCTGGCGGCGGCCGGGCTGCTGCTGGCCGGGGCGGGCCGGTGGGCGCTGCGCGGCGACGGCGTCGTCGGCCGGGTGGTGGGCGCGGCCCTGACCGGCGTCCTCGCCCTCGGCGTGCTGGCCGGCGCGGCCCTCTTCGCGTGGTCGGTCGGGCTGTGGGAGGCCGCGCTCACCTGGCCGCCGATGCTCGTCGGCGCGGTGGTGGCCGCCGCCGGCTACCTGTGGCTGGGCCGGGCCGCCCGCACCTGGCTGCTCGCCGTCCGCTGACCGCGCGCCCCGACGTCCCGGGCGGGGACCGGCCACGGTGAAGTCAGGCGGGCGCGGTGGGCGGGGTGTCCGTGTCGAGGAACCGGCCGACCGTGGTGCTGAACTCGCGCCACCCGGACCGCTCCCCGGCCAGCGCCCGCCGCCCCGCGTCGGTGAGCTGGTACGTCCGCCGCTCGCGCCCGTTGACGGTGCTCCAGGTGCTGGCCACGTGGCCGGCCCGCTCCAGGCGGCGCAACGCCGGGTAGATGGTGCCGGTGGGCAGGTCGAGCTGGCCGTGGCTGCGGGCCCGCAGCGCCTCGATGATCGCGTAGCCGTGCAGCGAGCCCTGCTCCAGCACCGCGAGCAGCAGCGCGTCGAGGTGTCCGTGCAGCGCCTGGGCCTTCATGCGTAGAAAGCCTACTTGTTGGCGAGCCGCTCCGCCACCGGGGTGCGGGCACCGGTCCCCCGGAGCCGCCCACTAGGGTATGTGCCCAGAGTCACTCGTCGGCGGCGGACGCCGGCGGGTGGGCAACCCGAAGCACACGGAGGTCAGCGTGGCCCGCCAGTCGCCCCAACGGCCCGACGCCGACGAACCCGAGCTCGAGCTCGACGACGCGGACGGCCCGGCCGAGTCCGGCACCGCACCCGTCTCGGCCGACGCCGCCCGCGCCCTCTGGGACGAGCTGCGGATCGACCCGGTGGAGATCGCGCTGCCCGCCGGCACCGGCTACACGCTGCGGGCGTACCGGCCGGCGCGCGAGCTGACCCCGACCGACGTGGCCGAGCGCGACGAGGACGATCCCTTCCTGGCGCGCCGCCAGGCCGTCGAGGAGGACGAGGACGAGGACGACGAGACCGTCGTCATCCTCGACGAGGAGGTCGCGCAGGAGTTCGCCGAGAGCGACGAGGAGGACGGCAAGGCCCGTCGCGACGCGGCCGACGACGAGGACGCCGAGGCGGCCGCCGTCGACGCCGAGGACGAGGCGGGCGACGAGGAGGTCCCGGTCTTCCTCAGCCACCGGGGCAAGCTGCTGCTCTTCAAGACGCCCGAGTCGCTGGTGAGTTTCATCCGTTCCGGCGCGCCCAACGACCTGTCCCAACTGGACAGCTGGGGCGAACTGTCCGAACGGGTGGAACCGGCCGACATCGCGCCGCTGGACGAGGACATCTACGAACTCGACCTGGTGGTGGAGAACCTCCGCGGCGGGCACGACACCTGGGACCCGACGCTGCTCATCGAGGCCGGCGAGGTGGCCCGCGACCTGGCGTACGCGCTGCGGCTGCCCGCGGTGCTGGACATGCTCTCCGCCGGCTCCAGCCTCGACGACCTGGACGAGGCGCTGCGCGCCACGGTCAACGGCGGCGTCGGCGCGTTCTTCGGCCGGCGACGGCTGAAGAAAATCGGGGCACAAACCGCAAGTCTGGGTTGGCGCACCATTGTCGGCAAGATCTCTGCGGTCGTGGACTGGCGCGACTGACCCTTTACGGGGAGCATCAGTCTCTGGCAGAGAAAGCCTTGTGTCCCGGGAGGAGGACGACGCCGTGGCGCTCGTGCGCGTGTACTGCGGTCTGGCCTCGGCGGATCCGGCCGACCGATCGGCTTCGGCCGGTTCGGCGCTGACGTCCGCTGTGGTCGACGACGCAGGCCGTCTGCTGCATGTCTGCGAGGTCGGCGACGACCCGGCTGGCTACGCCCAGCTGGTCGCGCTGCTCGTGGAGCGGTCGGGCGGGCCGAGCGGTGCGGCGATCGCCGCCGACAGCGACGACCACACGGTCACCTCGCTGCTCAGCGCCGCGGGTCGCCCCCTGGCGATCGCCGACGACGACTCCGTCGACGACTTCGCCGAGCGGTTCGCCGACGACGACTCCCTGGAGGAGATGCAGTCGCCCCCGGCCGAGCGGCGTGCCGTCGGCCTGGCCCGCGCCCTGCAGGCCGGCGCGCTCTCCGCCGTCACCCTCCCCGCGCCCCGGGACCTCGCCGGATACAAGCAGGTGCTCGCCGCGCACGCCGCGCTGGCCAGCGGCCGGCACTCCGCCGCCGTCGCGCTGCGCGAGGTGCTCCGCGAGCTCTACCCCGCCGCCCTGCGCGCGTACCCGGACCCGGCCGAGCCGGTCTCGCTGGCGGTGCTGGACGCGCTGCCCGAGCCGGGGATGCTGGGCGGTCGCGAGGTCTCGGTCGCCGCCGACGCGGTCGCGGCGCACCTCGTGGCCGACGGGGTCGCCGGCGCCGACGAGCTCACCGACGCGGTGACCGCCCTGCGGGTCGCCATCAGCGAGACGCCGCGACGCGCCACGGTCAACCGCGCGCTCACCTCCGCCGTGGCGGAGACCGTGCGGCAGGCCGTCGCCGCCGTCCGGGCCTGCGACGCCGGCTGCGAGGCCCTGGTCGGCGCGCTCAGCTCCCGGGTCGGCGCGCCCGCCGCGCCGGCCCCCGGACGCCGGGCCGCAGCCCGGCGCGGCGAGCCGGTCGGCGACCTGCCCGGCCTCGCCCCCACCGGAGCCGGCCTGCGCCCCGTGCGACCCACGGAACCCGAGCCGACCCCGACCGGCGGTCGGCGGAGCCGCCCGGAGCCAGTCTCCGGCGCGACGCCACCCCCCGCGCCCCGGCGTCGTCCTCCTCCCGGGACACAAGGCTTTC
>NZ_JBPQTP010000159.1:0-11358 GCF_051386395.1 Micromonospora sp. URMC 106 | reverse complement strand
GGGCGCAGGCGGTGGTGAGCCAGGCGCCGAGGTCCCTGATCTCGGCGCGGGCCGCCGGGTCGGCGGGGAGGTTCGGGGTGCGGGATCTGGCGACGGAGTTCCAGGCCGAACGGGGGCGGCTGCTGGCGGTCGCGTACCGGATGCTCGGCAGCCGCAGCGAGGCCGAGGACGCCGTGCAGGAGACCTGGCTGCGGTACGCCGCCGCGCTCGCCGACCCGGCGGCCCGCGCCGAGATCAGGGACCTCGGCGCCTGGCTCACCACCGCCTGCGCCCGGATCTGTCTGGACGTGCTCCGCTCGGCCCGGGTGCGGCGGGAGGCGTACCCCGGCCAGTGGCTGCCCGAGCCGGTGGTGACCCCGCTCGACGAGGGCCCACGCGCCGACGGCTTCGCGCCCGACCCGGCCGAGCGGGCGGTCCGCGCCGACCAGGTCGGTACGGCGCTGATGGTGGTGCTGGAACGGCTCACGCCCGAGCAACGGGTCGCCTTCGTGCTCCACGACGTCTTCGCGGTGCCCTTCACCCGGATCGCCGAGGTGCTCGCTACCACCGACGCCGCCGCCCGCCAGCTCGCCTCCCGGGCCCGCCGGGCGGTGCAGGCGCCCGACGCGCCCCGGCACACCGCCGACGCGGACGAGCAACGCCGGGTGCTCGCCGCCTTCGTCGCCGCCGTCGAGTCGGGAAAGCTGGAGGCGCTGGTGCGCGTGCTCGCCCCGGACGTGATCGTCATCGGCGACAGCGGCGGCCACTTCCCGGCGGCCCGCCGCCCGGTCATCGGGCCCGACGCGGCGGCCCGTTTCGTCCTTGGCCTCTTCGGCAGGGCCGGCCGCTATGGCGGCACGCTGCGCGCGCGCCCGGTGCTGGTCGACGGCGCGCTGGGGCTTCAGCTGGAGACGGTGCACTCGGACGGCCGGCCGCTGCGGGTGGTCGCCGCCCTGGCGGTGGCCGGCGGGCGGGTGACCGGGATCTTCAGCCAGCTCAACCCGGAGAAGCTGCGCGACCTGCCGCCGCTGGAGGCCGGAGACGACTGGCCGCCGCGCTGGTGATCCCCGGGGCAGTCCCGGGCCACCGGCCGGGCACGCGCCGGTCCACGGTGCCGGCTCAGAGCACCAGGGCCAGCCACTTGCGGTACGACGTGGCGAACGGCTCCGTGCCGTCGCCGAGCGCGCCGAGGAGCCACCGCGCCGCCGCTTCGGCCTCGACCACCACGTCGTCGGGGTAGCCGAAGCGCGCCCGGTGCTCGGCGAACTCGTCCTCGTCGCGCAACTCGACCGCGCCGGTGGCCCGGCGGCGCACCACGTCGAGGTCCAGGTCGATCAGGTGGACGGTGTCGTCGTTCTCCCAGCGGGCCGGGCTGGCGATGTCGCAGTAGACCTCGCTGGTCCGCGGCGGCGGGTTGAACATGCCGGTCCACCAGCCCTGGTGCGGCACCAGGAGCACGAACGGGATCTGCTCGACCGACGGCCGACCGTGGTAGACGGACTTCGTGCCCTCGGTCACGCCGAGCCAGACGCCGAGGTCGTCCTCGGCGAGACGGCGGGCCGGGTAGTCGCGGTGGGCGCTGCCGTCGTACTTGCGGTAGATCACGCGGACCACGTCGCTCGGCATGAGTCGCACCCTAGCCGATTCCGCCCATCCGTCGCCGCACGGAAGTAACCGGACCGGGCTCACGGGAATCCGTACCGTGACGACGCCACGCCCGGATCGGCGCGGCCGGTGTCGGCGCCGGCGGGTACCGTCGCACGGTGACTCCGCGCCTCGCCACCGGTTCCGCAGCCCCCTCGCCCCGCACGGGAAGCCGGCGGCGCGGCGCCCGGCCGAGCGGGTCCGAGCTGCTCGCCGCCGCGGTCGGCGCGGTGCCGGGTGGCGCCGCGCGCCCGGGCCAGCAGCAGATGGCGACCGCCATCGAGGAGTGCGTGCAGTCGCGCGAGCACCTCCTCGTGCAGGCCGGCACGGGCACCGGGAAGTCGCTGGCCTACCTCACCCCGGCGCTGACCGTGGACGGCCCGGTGGTGGTCTCCACGGCCACCCTGGCGTTGCAGTCCCAACTGGTCGACCACGACCTGCCGCGGCTCGCCGACGCCGTCGAGCCGGTGCTCGGCCGGCGACCCACCTTCGCCGTGCTCAAGGGGCGGCACCACTACCTCTGCCTGGCCCGGCTGGACAACTCGACGGAGGACGAGCCGGAGGACACGCTCTTCGACGCCCCGGCGGCGCGCCCGGGCGGCGGCACGAAGTGGCTCGGCGAGGCGGGGCGGCTCGGCAAGCAGATCCAGCGACTGCGCGACTGGGCGGAGAAGACCGACACCGGTGACCGCGACGAGCTGGACCCGGGCGTCGACGACCAGGCCTGGCGGCTGGTCTCCATGCCGGCCCGGGAGTGCGTCGGCGCGGCCCGCTGCCCGTTCGGCGCGGAGTGCTTCGCCGAGGCGTCCCGAGCCCGGGCCCGCGAGGCGGACATCGTCGTCACCAACCACAGCCTGCTGGCCGTGGACATGCTCGCCGGCCGGCACATCGTGCCGCCGCACAAGCTGCTCATCGTGGACGAGGCGCACGAGCTGGCCGACCGGGTCTCCTCGGCCGCCCAGGCCGAGCTGGTGCCGGAGCTGATCGACCGCTCCGCGAAGCGGGCCCGCCCGCTGCTGCGCCCGGAGACGGCGGAGTCGCTCACCGCGGCCGGCGACGCCCTGGCGGTCGGGCTGGCCGAGGCGCCGGCCGGGCGGATCACCTCCGGGTTGCCGCCCGCGCTGCGCGAGGCGTGCACCCTGCTCGACGCGGCCACCCGGGCGGCGCTCGACGGCATCGGCGAGATCAAGGCCGACGATCCCGACCCGGTGCGCAAGCAGCAGGCCAAGGCGGTGCTCGACGAGCTCTCCACCACCGCCCAGCGGCTGTTGGAGGAAGCCGACCACGACGTGGCCTGGGTGGAGAAGAACGACAACACCGGCCGCCGGGCGCTGGTGGTCGCGCCGCTGTCGGTCGCCGGCACCCTCGCCACCCACCTGTACGACGAGCGCACGGTGGTCGCCACCTCGGCGACCCTGACCCTGGGCGGCCGGTTCGACACGGTGGCGCGGGCGCTGGGGCTGGAGGCGCCGTCGGCCGACCCGCCGTCGCCGGCCGCCGCCGCCCTGGCCGCCCGGGCCGCCGGCCGCGCCGGGTCGACGGAGGGCACCCGGACGGCCGAGGGCGACCCGGCCCGGCCGGCGACCGGCACGTCGCAGGTGCCGGCGACGTCGGGTCCCGGGTGGCGCTCGCTCGATGTCGGCTCACCCTTCGACTACGCGCGGCAGGGCATCCTCTACGTCGCCGCGCACCTGCCCCGGCCCAGCGTCTCCGGGCTGCCCGACGCGGCCGGCGAGGAGCTGCTCGCGCTGGTCACCGCGCTCGGCGGTCGTACGCTCGGCCTCTTCTCGTCGCGACGGGCCGCGCAGCAGGCGGCGGAGCTGCTGCGCGCGCGGACCGACCTGCCCGTCCTGCTCCAGGGCGAGGAGGCGCTGCCGCTGTTGGTGCGCCGGTTCCGGGAGGAGAAGGAGAGCTGCCTGTTCGGGGTGATGTCGCTGTGGCAGGGCGTCGACGTGCCGGGCGACTCCTGCCAGCTCGTGGTCATCGACCGGCTGCCCTTCCCCCGGCCCGACGAGCCGCTCGCGGCGGCCCGGGCGGCGGCAGTCGACGCCAACGGCGGGTCCGGTTTCGCCGCGGTCAGCGTGCCGATCGCCGCGGTCCGGCTGGCCCAGGGGGTGGGGCGGCTGATCCGGTCGACGGGCGACAAGGGCGTGGTCGCGGTGCTCGACTCGCGGCTGGAGACCGCGCGGGGCTACGGGGCGTTCCTGCGCCGCTCGCTGCCGCCGTTCTGGTACACCACCCGGCCCGAGGTCGCCCGCGGCGCCCTCGAACGCCTCGCCAAGACCTGACCCCGGCACCCGGCAACGACGGTCCGCGCAGACTTCGGGGAAGGTGCGGCCTGGCGCGGCCGGTCGGCGGGGTGGGCCGGCCTGCGGGTCAGGGGGCCTGGGAGGCGACGACGACGGCGTCGGGCGGGGTGTCCGGGACGGTACGGGCGGCGAGCCGGCGGACGGCGGTGTTCAGGACGGCGATCAGCGGCACCGAGACGAGCGCGCCGGTGATCCCGGCGAGGACCACGCCGGCCGCGATCCCGATGATCACCGCGAGCGGGTGGATGGCCACCGCGCGGCCCATGATCAACGGCTGGAGGAGATGCCCCTCCACCTGCTGCACCCCGATCACCACGCCGAGGATGATCAGCGCGGTCACCGGGCCGCTGTCGACCAGGGCGACCAGGACCGCGACGACGCCCGACAGGGTCGCCCCGACGATCGGGATGAACGCCCCGAGGAAGACCAGCGCGGCGAGCGGGAAGGCGAACGGGATGTCGAAGACGACCAGGAAGACGCCGATGCCGACCGCGTCGATGAAGGCGACCAGCACGGTCGCCCGGACGTAGGCGACCAGGGTCGCCCAGGACGCCCGCCCGGCGTCGTCGACCTTCCAGCGGGCGGCCACCGGCAGCAACCGGACCAGGAAGCGCCAGATCTTGTTGCCGTCCCGCAGGAAGAAGAAGGTGGCGAAGAGCACCAGCAGCGTGCCGGTCAGCACCTCGGCCAGCGTGGCGGCGGTGGAGAGGGCGCCGCTGGTGAACTTCTCGGTGTTGTTGTTGATCCAGTCCTGGCCCTCTTCGATGTAGTTGTCGAGCTGGCCGTCGGAGAGGTGCAACGGGCCGGTCTTGAGCCAGTCCTGGATCTGGCGGACGCCCTCCGAGGACTTCTTGCTCAGCTCCGGCACGCCCTGGATGAACTCGTTCACCACCAGGGTCAGCGTGCCGATCACCCCGGCCAGGCCGCCGACCAGCACCACCGCGGTCGCCAGCGACCGGGGGAAGCGGGCCCGCAGCAGCCAGCCGACCGCCGGCGCGAGCAGCGCCGAGAGCAGCAACGCGATCGCCAGCGGGATGACCACGATCCGGACGGTGCCGACGATCTTCAACAGCGCCCAGGCGACGACGCCGATCACGATCAGCCGCCACGACCACGCGGCGGCGATCCGCAGCGCGTGCGGCACGTCCGCGTCGTCGCGGCTGGAGGTGGAGTTGTGCATCGCCGCGGGCGGCTCCGCCCCGACGACGGTCGCGGACGGCGGCGCCACCGGTCCCGGGGACGCCGGCGAGGCCACCCCGGCCGGCTCGGCGGCGTCGGCCGGGTCCGTACGGCGGGTGCGCACCGATTCGCGGCCCGACTCGTACGCGCGACGGAGCCGTCCGCGTACCCGCTCGAAGCGGCTCAAGCGCACCTCCTGGCAAGAGAACCCGGCCCCGTACGCCCGGCGGGCGGACAGGGTACGTCCGACCACGCCACCGTAGGGCAGTTCCGCCACACAGTGCCCCCCGCCCCCGGCACGTAACCGCTCATGGCCGGCCGACCGGGACACGGTAGCGTTTCCGGCGTGACCGCCGACAAGAATCTCGACTCCGGCCTGCCGATCCGCCTGCTGCACGACCGCGTGCTGGTGCGGATGGAGGGGAGCGAGGGTGAGCGCCGCTCCACCGCCGGCATCGTGATCCCGGCGACCGCCGCCGTGGGCAAGCGACTGGCCTGGGCCACCGCCGTGGGGGTGGGGCCGAACGTCCGCGCCATCGTCTCGGGCGACCGGGTCCTGTTCGACCCGGACGACCGGTCCGAGGTCGAGCTGCACGGCCGCGGGTACGTGCTGCTGCGCGAGCGTGACGTGCACGCCGTGGCCGCCGAGCGGGTGGAGAACGACTCCACCGGCCTCTACCTCTGACCCCTCCCCGCCCGTCCCGCCCCGCGCGGCTGCGGGCGCTGGTGTCGTTTGCGCCGCTCCCGGTCGGGAAGCCAGCCGCACCACCGGCCCTGGGGAGGGACGATGCCGGTATTCGTGAAGAAGCTGCTGATCTGGGGAAGCGTCGCGTTCCTGATCTACTTCATGGCGTTCCGGCCGGAGGGCGCGGCCGAGATGTTCAAGGCGATCGGGGCGGGACTGATGGCGATGGCGCAGGGCCTCGGCGACTTCCTCACCAGCCTGATGACCTGACCGCCCGCGTCACCACCGGACGGCCCGGGGGCCGCGCAGCGGTGACGCGGGCAACCAAGGGCCGCGTCAGTGGTGAGGGGGCGACCCCAGAAGGCCGCGACAGTGGCGACCAGGCAACCCGGGGGCGGCGTCGGCGGTGACGCGGCGCCCCGAGGGCCGCGTCAGTGGTGACCGGGCGGCCAGGGTGCCGCGGGTCGCGGGCCGTGCCAGCCGGGCGGGCCGTAGCCGGCGGGCAGGACCGGGGGCGGCGGCGGGGCGAGCACCACCGGGATCGGCACGACCGGCTCGTCCGGCGCCTCGACCGGCCGCTGCGAGCCGTCCGGGAACCGCAGGTGGTAGCGCTGCCCGTCCCAGATCCCGGCCGGCGCCTGCGGATCCCTCCCCACGAAGAACGACCGGTACGCGGCGATCGCCTCCAGCAGCTCCCGTTCCTCCCGCGCGGTCCGTTCCCGGTCCGCCGGCCTGCGGTCCAGGCCGCGCAGCGCGCCGTCGCGCAGCAGCGCCAGCCGGGTCGCCGCGAACTGGTAGCCGCGCATCGCCTTCAGCCCCGCGTCGCCGGCCACCCGCTTGGCCCACACCCGGGCCGCGTGCCGCCGGCCCAGGCTGCTCAGCGCCGCCACCTCGGGCGGGGTGAGCCAGCCGGCCCGGACGTAGTCCGGCAGGGTGCGCTCGGTGAGCCGCCCCTCCCAGGCCCGCAGCCACACGGCGAGCCCGACCATGCCGAAGAAGATCGGCACCATCACCCCGATGAAGCCGTACAGCATGATCAACGCCTCGCCGGTGGCCTGGGTGAGCGTGGGCAGCAGGTTCCACAGGCCGTGCAGCATCATCGCCAGCAGCAGGCCCGCGATCGGGGCCAGCACCCGCACCCGCCGGTCGGCGGTGCGCGCGGCGATGCCCAGGCCGACCCCGGTCATCGACGTGAACAGCGGGTGGGCGAAGCCGAAGAGCAGGATCCGGACGATGAAGATCGCGATGACCTGCTGGGTGCCGGTCGCCGGCCCGTACCGTTCGACGCCCGTGGCGTAGCCGTAGCCGCCCAGGTAGAGGATGTTCTCCACCATGGCGAACCCGACCGCGGAGAGCCCGCAGTAGACCAGGGCGTCGGTGATCCCGGAGATCTCCCGCCGGCGGAAGATCAGCAGCAGGATCGGCCCGAGCGCCTTGGTGAGCTCCTCGATGAACGGCGCGACCAGCACCGCGGTCAGCGCGGTCGGCAGCTCCCAGTCCTCGAACCGCCCGGCGGAGAACTCGTTGACGGTCAGCGACGCGGCGGTGGAGACGAACGCGCCCCACGCGAAGCAGAAGATCAGGTATTTCAGCGGTTCCGGTTCGTACCGGTCCAGCCAGAGGAAACAGCCCACCAGCACCGGGACCGGGAGGATCGCGGCGACCACGCCGATCAGCAGCGCCTCGACGCCGAGGCTCTCGCCGAGCGTGAAGACCATGAACACCGCGCAGGCGGCGATCAGCAGGACGACCCCGGCCAGCACCAGGGCCCGCCGCCAGCCCAGCCGGCGCAGCGGCATCCGGGGCGCGGCCGCACCCGACGGCTGGAGGGCGGGCGCGGTCGGCGACGGCGGCAGGGGTGCGCCGGGCGGGGTGTCGGCCATGCGGTCAGCGTAGTCACCCCCGGCCGGCTGGTCCGGTCGCATCCGCGCGCTATGCTGCCGGCAGGTCACGAGCGCCAGCGTCAAGCCCCGGCTTGCTGGCCGGCAACCCTCGTCGAGGTTCGCGGTGGGGTGCCCCGGGTGATGACCGGGCCCGGCCCGATCCGCGTGCCGGGCAAGCGCGGACCCCGCCCGTGTGCCCACCCGGGGTCCCTGGACCCGGAGGTCGGCCGATGACCGTCACCCTCGTACCCCCACCGGCGCCGCGCGTGGCGCGCACCGTGCGCCCGCTCGACGTGCTCGGCGTGCCGGGCCAGGTCAACCTGGACTACGCGGCCACCGCGCCGTGCGCGCGGGCCGCGGCCGACGCGGTGGCCGAGCTGCTCCCGTGGTACGCCAGCGTGCACCGCGGCGCGGGAGCGCTGTCGCGGCGCTGCACCCTCGCCTACGAGCGTGCCCGGCAGACGGTCGGCGACTTCCTCGGCGCCCGGGCCGGCGACCACGTGGTCTTCACCCGCAACACCACCGACGCGCTGAACCTGTTGGCCCGGGCACTGCCCGCCGGCACCACGGTGGTGACCTTCGGCGGGGAGCACCACGCCAACCTGCTGCCCTGGCCGCGCGGCTCGGTCCGGCTGCCGGTGCCCCGGGAGCCGGCCGAGGCGGTCCGCGCGCTGGCCGCCGCCCTCGCCGAACTGCGCAGGCCGGGCCCGGGCGGTGACCGCCGCCCGCCCGTGCTGGTCGCGGTGACCGGGGCGAGCAACGTGACCGGCGAGCGCTGGCCGGTGGCGGAGCTGGCCCGGGTGGCCCGGCGGTACGGGGCCCGGATCGCGGTGGACGCCGCGCAGCTCGCGCCGCACGCGCCGGTGGACGTGGCGGCCCTCGACGTCGACTACCTCGCCGTCTCCGGCCACAAGCTGTACGCGCCGTTCGGCGCCGGGGTGCTCGTCGGGCGGGGCGACTGGCTGGACGCCGCCCCGCCGTACCTGGCCGGTGGGGGTGCCACCAGCCACGTCGGCGCGGCCACCCACGACGTACGGTGGGCGACCGGCCCGGCCCGGCACGAGGCGGGCACGCCGAACCTGCTCGGCGCGGTCGCTCTCGCGGCGGTCTGCGCCGCCCTGGCCGAGGCCGACCGGGCCGCGCTGCACGACGCCGAGCAGGCCCTGCTGGCCCGGCTGCGCCGCGGCGTGGCGGCCCTGCCGCACGTGGTGGAGCTGCGCACGTTCGGGCCGGAGGCGCCCCGCGTGGGCATCGTGTCGTTCGTGGTCGCGGGCCGGGACTCGGCGGACGTGGCGGCGGAGCTGGCCGGCACCCACGACATCGGGGTGCGCGACGGTCTCTTCTGCGCCCACCCGCTGGCCCGCCGGCTGCTCGACGAGGCGGCGGCGCGCAGCGGCCGGCGGGACCTGCCGCCGACCGCCCTGCGCGCCAGCATCGGCCTGGGCAGCACGGCGGAGCACGTGGACCGGCTGCTCGCCGCCCTCGCCGCGCTGGCCTGAGCGTTCCTGGGTGCCGCCGGCCGGGGAACCGGCCCGGGCGTCCCGCGGCCCGCCCGCCCGGGACGTGCCGGCCCCCGGACCGGCGGATCAGCCCAGCGGCGGGGCGGCCGGCGGCTTCGGGGCGGTGTCCTCCCGCGCGGTCGGGCCGCTGAGCCGCTCCTGGTCACCGAAGGACTGCCGGACCAGGCGGTTCGCCTCCTCCTGGCTGATCCCGGAGGCCACCATCAGGTCGCTGGCCGTGGTGCGCACCTGCGCGATCACCACGCTGCCGGAGAAGCCGACCCCCTCGGCGTACGCCCGGCCGGCCTCGCTGACCGCGCGCAGCGCCCGCTCCCGCGCCTTCTCCGGCTCCGCGCCGACGGCGAACTCGTGCTTGAGCAGGCGTACCGACTCGGCGAGGTGGGCCGCCGCGTCCGGCATCGGCTCGGGGACGGGCTCCTCGTCCTCGATCAGGGTGACCGCGCGCCGGATCAGCGTGCCCGCGTTGCGCATCGCCCGGTCGATCGGCTCGGCGGCCTCGGCGTAGTGGGTGAGTTCGTCCCGCCGGTGCCACCGGGCCGGCGAGATGGTGGCGGTCTCCTTCGCCCCCTCGATCGCCTCGGTGAAGGCGGTCAGCTCCTCCTGGTTGTTCCGGAGCCGGTCCAGGGCCCGTTGGGCCTTGTCCCGGTCCCGTTCCCGCAGGGCGTCCGCGGCGTTGTCGAGCTGCGCGGCGAGCAGGTCCAGGGCCGGGCGGGCGGCTCGGTTGAGCACCCGCAGCGGATTGAGCGGCAGCAGCACCGCGGTGACCAGCAGCGCGATGCCGCCGCCCACGAAGGCGTCGACGAACCGGGGGATCTCCAGGTTCGCGGTCGACGGGCTGAGCGTGACGATCAGCACCGCCGTGGCCGCCGCCTGGATGACGATGGCCACGCTGGCCCCGGCGAAGATGGTGAGCACGATCGCCGCGGTCACCACGAGGCCGAGCTGCCACGCCCCGGTGCCGACCAGGTAGATGAGGAAGTCACCGACGGCGACGCCGACCGCGACCCCGGCGATCAGCTCGACCGTGCGGCGGAGGCGCTGGCCGACCGAGGCGGCGAGGGTGCCGACCGCGGAGATCGGCGCGAAGACCGGCTCCGGGTTGCCCAACAACTCGTGTGCCGCGAGCCAGGACAGCCCGGCCGCCAGGCCGGCCTGCACCGCCAGGCCGAGCGCCATCCGCACCCGGTGCAGCCGGTCGTGCAGGGTGGCCTTGCCGTGGTGCCGCAGTTTCTCCACGGCGTCGGCGATCCGGGCCCCGTCGACGTCCACCCCGCGGTCCCGGCCGATGGCGCGATGCAGCAGCGACTGTCGTCGGTCCCGCGCCACTGCCATGGCGGGGACTACCCGCGTCGGACCGGACGAATCCTCGCGGTGGCGGCGGTACGGCAGACTCGACCGCGTGGTTGACCTTCTCGACCGGTGGCGCGCCGCGGCCCGCGGCGCCGGGGCGACCGACGCGGCGGAGCGCGACCGGGTCGGGGCCGAGCTGCTGGCGCGCTGGCGGGAGCCGCACCGGCGCCACCACACCGTCGCCCACCTGACCACCGTCCTCGACGTGGTCGACGCGCACGCGTCGGCCGCCGCGCGGCCGGACCTGGTGCGCCTCGCGGCCTGGTGCCACGACGCGGTCTACGACCCGCGCGCCGGGGGCGACGCCAACGAGCGGGACAGCGCGGCGCTCGCCGACACCCTGCTCGCCCGGGCGGGACTGCCGGCCGACGCCGTGGCCGAGGTGCGCCGGCTGGTGCTGCTCACCGCCGGGCACGCCGTGCAGCCGGGCGACGCCGACGGCGCGCTGCTCTGCGACGCCGACCTCGCCGTCCTGGCCGCGCCGCCCGAGGCGTACGACCGCTACGCCGCCGCGATCCGCCGGGAGTACGCCCACGTGCCCGACCCGGCCTTCCGGGCCGGCCGCGCCCGGGTGCTCGCCGGCCTGCTCGCCCTGCCGGCGCTGTTCCGCCTTCCCCCGCTGGCGGCGCGCTGGGAGGCCCCCGCCCGCGCCAACCTCAGCCGCGAGCTGGCCGCCCTCCGCTGACCCGCCCTGCGCCACCCGCCACGCCGCAGACCACCGCGGCCGGCAACCGGTCCCCCGGCTCGTTACCGCCCGCCGGCAGCGTCACCGCGAGGGGAGGGCGGGAAGCGCAAGCCCGCCGGAGGGC
>NZ_JBPQTP010000158.1:0-11617 GCF_051386395.1 Micromonospora sp. URMC 106 | reverse complement strand
CGCCCGCCGGCTCCCCCACCGCCGCCCGGGTGGGGCCGGTCAGCGGCGGAGGTAGGCGAGCAGCCGCAGGAGCTGCCAGTAGAGGAAGACCAGCCCGGTCAGCAGGCCGAACGCGCAGAGCCAGGCGTAGCGGCGGGGCAGCCTGTCGCGTACGGAGCGCTCGACCAGGTCGAAGTCGAGGATGAAGCTGAGCGCGCCGGCGACGATCGCGACCGCCGAGAAGGCGTACGGCAGCCAGCCGACCTCCCCGGTCAGGCGGTAGACCTCCAGCCCCTGCCGGCCCGTGAGCAGGTAGGTCACCAGGTTGACCACGCTGAGCACGAGAATCCCGAGCAGCGTGCCGGCGACCAGCCGGGCCATCCGGGGCGTGGCCCGCACGAGGCGGGCGCGGTAGAGCAGCGCCATGCCGAGGAAGACCCCGAAGGTGCCCGTCACCGCCTGCCCGACGATGCCCGGGTACACCAGCTCGAACGCCCGGCTGGCCACCCCGAGCAACAGCCCCTGGAGCAGGGCGTAGCCGACCATCGGCACCGGGTTGGTGATCCCGCGCCAGGAGATCACCACGACCAGCGCGATCCCGGCCAGCGCGGTGCCGGCCAGCGCGGCGGGCAGCCACGGCGCCGGCGGTACGAGCACCCAGGCAGCCGCGCCGGTGGCGCCGGTGAGCAGCAGCAGCCCGACCGTGCGGACCACCACGTCGTCGACCGTCATCGCCTCCGCGCCGCCGACGCCCAGCACCCGGCTCTGCACCCGGCTGGTCTCGTCCAGCCGCGTGAGCACCGGGTTGCTGCTGCGCACGTCGCCTCCTCCGTCGGCGTACCCCCACGCAGTCACTCTGCCCCCGGCGGCCGCGCGGCGGCGGGAAACGCCGGGACCGGCGCGGGCCGGAAGACGACGGCGCCCCCCCCCCCGGGGGGGGGGGGGGGGGGCGCCGGTCGGTCGTGGGCGACGGGTCAGTCGTCGCCCTGGAAGTAGCTCAGCAGGCGCAGGATCTCGATGTAGAGCCAGACCAGGCTGACCAGAATGCCGAACGCGGCGACCCAGGAGTAGCGCTGCGGCAGACCCATCCGCACGCCGTCCTCGACCTCCTTGAAGCTGAGCACGAAGCTCAGCGAGGCGACCACGATGCAGACCAGGCTGAAGCCGATCGCCAGCGGGCTGCCGTCGCGCAGGCCGGTGTTGATGTCGAAGAGCGCGAGCACGAAGTTGATCAGCATGACGGCGAAGAGGCCGGCCATGACCGCGATCATGCCCTTGACGAACTTCGGGGTCGCCCGGATGACCTTCGCCTTGTAGAGCGCGGCCATCACGAAGAAGACACCGAAGGTGGCGGTCACCGCCTGGAGCACGATGCCGTCGTAGAGCGAGTCGAAGAACTTGCTCACCATGCCGACGAAGACGCCCTCGACGACGGCGTACGCGACCACCAGCGCCGGGTTCGCCATCCGGGAGAACGAGATGATCAGGCCGAGCACCAGGCCGACCACCGCGGCGCCGATCCAGGCGGCACCGAGCAGGGCGTCCGGCACCAGCACCCAGGCGGCCGCGGCGGAGACGCCGAGGATGCCGAGGAGCGTGACGGTCTTGACCACCACGTCGTCGATCGACATGGTGTTGACGGTCGGCGGAGCCGCCGGGTAGCCGGCCTCCGTCGGGTACTGCTGGGGGTAGCCGGGCTGTCCGTACGGCCCGGTCGGGGCGTACCCGGCGGAGCGCTCCCGCTCGGCCGCCTGGCCGAGCCGGGCGAGCACCGGGTTCGAAGTCTTCACTGTCAGGCCTCCCTCAGGGGGTCGTCGCACGTGAACGTGCACTCTCAAGAGTAAACGCCCAGGGCAGTCACGTGGAGATCGCCAAGCTGAGCGGATGCTGAGAGTGCCGGGTGCCCGGGGCGGGGGTCGAACCCGCACGCCTTTCGGCAGCCGCTTTTAAGGCGGCCGTGTCTGCCGTTCCACCACCCGGGCGGGTGGCACCGGGCGCCGACACGCCTGGTGCAGTGTCACGGTAGCGGTTCGGCGGCGACCCGGCGTACCCCGATGCCCGGGTCGCACTAGGGTCGACACCGTGAGCAGCGCAGCCCCCACGGCCCCCGACGCCGCCCCTGACCAGGCCGTCCTCGCCGCCGAACGGCTGCCGCGCCGGCTCTCGCCGGCCCGCCTGCTGGCCACGGTCTCCCGGCACCGGGCGGACGTAGCGGGCGGGCTCCTCTTCGTCGCGCTGGCCGGCTGGCTCACCCATGGGCTCTGGCCCGACCCGGCGGCCCGCGTCCTCGCGCTGAACCCCGAGGACCAGGCCCTCTACGAGTGGTTCCTCGCCGTCGACGCGCGGGCGCTGCTCGGCGACTTCGACCTGCTCACCCGCCGGCTCAACGCGCCGGACGGGGTGAACCTCATGACCAACACCACGGTCATCGCGCTCGGGATCGCCCTCGCCCCGGTCACCCTGCTGCTCGGGGCGCCGGTCACCTTCGCGCTGCTGGCGCTGGCGAACCTGGCCGGCACCGCGATCGCCTGGTACCTGCTCTACACCCGGACGCTGGGCGCCCACCGGGTCGCCGCCGCGCTGGGCGCCGGCCTCTGCGGCTTCGGCCCCGGAATGGTCTCGCAGACCAACAGCCACCTGCACATGACCGCGCAGTGGCTGGTTCCGGTGATCGTCTGGCTGGTGGTCCGACTGCTGCGCGCCGCCGACCCGGCGGCCCGCGCGGTCGACGGCGACGGCGCCGGGCGCGGGCGGGCCCCCGCCGAGCCGGACCGCCGGCGGATGGTCAGCTCCGCCGTCGGCCTGGCGGCGGCGGTCACCGCGCAGGTCTTCATCGGCGAGGAGGTGCTCTTCCTCTGCGCGCTGACGCTGCTGGTGCTGGCGGTCACGTACGCGGTGACGGACCGCGGCCTGGCCCGCCGCGCCCTGCCCGGCTTCGCCGGCGGGATGATGCTCGCCGCCGGGCTGGCCCTGCTCGTGCTGGCCTGGCCGCTGTGGTTCCAGTTCGCCGGCCCGCAGGGCGTCGCCGACGGCATGTTCAGCCCGCACTACTTCTCGGCGGACCTGCGCAGCTGGTGGACGGTGTCGCCGCTCTCGATGGTCGGCAGCGACGAGGCCGCCCGGCTGACCACCGGTCCCGCCGAGTACAACACCTTCCTCGGCTGGCCCCTGCTGCTGGTCACCGCCGCCTGCGCGGTCTGGCTGGGCCGCCGCCCGCTGGCCGTCGCGTGCGTGGTCGGGACGCTGGTGATGGGGGCGCTCTCGCTCGGCCCCCGGGTGGTGCTCGACGGCGCCCGCACCGCGGTGCCGGGGCCGTACACGCTGCTGTCGGGACTGCCCGTGGTGGACGGCGCGCTGCCGATGCGGTTCGCCCTCGCCACCCTCCCGCTGATCGCCACGCTGCTGGTGCTCGCGGCCGACCGGGCCCTGCGCGGCACGGGCCGGGCCCGCCGGCTGGTCCCGGCGGCGGTCGGCGTGGCGCTGCTGCCGCTGCTGCCCGCCCCGTTGCCCACCGCCGAGCGCCCGCCGGTGCCGGAGTTCATCACCGGCGGGCACTGGCGCCAGTGCGTCGAGCCGGGCGGGGTGCTGGTGCCGGTGCCGCTGGCCACACCCCAGGAGCCGTGGCCCATGCGCTGGGCCACCGCCGCCGACGCCGCGTTCGGCATGCCGGAGGGCTTCTTCATCGGCCCGTACGGCCGGGACGGCACGGCGGCCATGGGCACCTGGAAGCTGCCCACCTCGGCGCTGCTGGCCGAGGTCGCCAAGCGCGGCGGGCAGCCGGTGGTCAGGGACGAGCAGCGCCGGCAGGCGGCGAAGGACGCCGACTTCTGGGGCGCCTCCTGCGTCGCGCTGGCCGTCGACACCCCGCACGCCGACAGCCTGCGCGGCACACTGGAGCAGCTCTACGGGCCGTCGACCCGAATCGCCGACGCCTGGATCTGGCGCGTCTGACCGGCGGCGGCCGGCCGCGACGGCGCGGGCCCGAGCCGGCGCTGGCTGGCGCCGCCGACCGGCCGGGTCACCGACCCGGTTCCGCGCACGACGAAGGCCCCTCCGCTGCCGCGGAGGGGCCTTTCGCGGTGGCTCGGTCAGGCCCGGCCGGCGCCGACGGGCTGGGAGGCCTCGGCGAACTCCTCGCGCGGGTCGTGCAGCTGCCCCAGGGCGACCACCTCACGCTTGAGGAAGAACGCCAGCGACCAGTCGACCACGACCCGGACCTTCCGGTTGAACGACGGGATCCGGCTCATGTGGTACGTCCGGTGCATGAACCAGGCCGGCCAGCCGGTCATCTTGATCCCGTACACCTGGGCGACGCCCTTGTGCAGGCCCAGGCTGGCGACGCTGCCGGCGTGCTTGTGCTTGTACTCGACCGGCTCCCGGCCGCGCACGACGTTGACGATGTTGTCGGCCATCCGGGCGGCCTGGCGGACCGCGTGCTGCGCGCTCGGCGAGCAGTAGTTGCCGGGCTCCTTGGTCAGGTCCGGCACCGCCGCGCAGTCACCGGCGCTCCAGGCGCCCTCGACGACCCGGTCGCCGTCGACGACCTGGAGGGTCGGCAGGCAGGTGATCCGACGCCGCTCGTCGCGGGGGAAGTCCGTCGCGTCCAGCATCGGCGACGGCTTCACGCCGGCCGTCCAGACGATGGTGTCGGAGCGGAAGGTGTCGCCGTCGGAGAGCTTCACCACCCCGTCGACGCAGGACTCCAGGCGGGTGTCGAGCCGGATGTCCATGTTCCGCTTGAGCAACTGCTGCACGGTGTAGGCGCCCATGTCCCGGTCGACCTCGGGCAGCACCCGCTGGGTGGCCTCGACCAGCACCCAGCGCATGTCCTCCGGCTTCAGCTCGGGGTAGTACTTCAGGGCGTCCCGCGCCATGTCCTCCATCTCGGCGAGCGCCTCGATGCCGGCGTAGCCGCCGCCGACGAAGGTGAAGGTCAGGGCGGAGCGGCGGACCTCCGGGTCCGGCGTGGCGGCCGCCACGTCGAGCCGGTCCAGCACGTGGTTGCGCAGATAGATGGCCTCACCGATGGTCTTGAAGCCGATGCCGTGCTCGTGCAGGCCGGGAATCGGCAGCGTCCGGGAGACCGAGCCGGGGGCGACCACCACGTGGTCGTACGGGATCTCCCGGGGCGGGCCGCTGATCGGCTGCACCACGGCGGTCTTGCGGTCGTGGTCGATCCGCGTCACGGCGCCCGCCAGCACCTTGCACCGCCGCAACTCGCGTCGCAGCGGCACCACGGAGTGCCGGGGCGAGATGTTGCCGGCCGCCGCCTCGGGCAGGAAGGGCTGGTAGGTCATGTGGGGCTGGGGGTCCACCACGACGACCTCAGCCTCACGGGAGCTGAGCTTCTTCGACAGGCGCAGGGCCGCGTAGAGACCGACGTGCCCGGCACCCACCACAAGGATCCGCTTCGGATTCACGTCATCTATCTTTCCCCGCGGGGCTCGGCTAATCCCGATCGCGCCCCTCTTCTGTGACGGAGCACAACCCCTGTGACCTGCGCAACTGTCGTTACCGGCTGGTTAACGACGGCGCAGCAGCCACCCCAGCAACGCCGTCACCGCGACCGCGACGAGCAGCCCGGCCACCGTCGCCACCTGCGAACCGGCGTCCCCGCCGACGCCCGCCAACTCCACCAGGAGCACGCCCAGCACGAAGGTCCCCAGCAGCACCGCGCCCGCCCGCGCCAGCCAGCGCACGATCACGTCCGGGTCGACCACCGCGTCGTACGGCAGGACCGCGGCCAGCGCGCAGAGCGTGTGCGTGAGGTAGAGCACGGCCGCCACGGCGAGCAGCCGCCAGAGGGCGATCGGCCGGCCGTACCCGTCGGTGGCGACCAGCCAGCCACCGACGGTGACCAGCGCGGCGAAGGTCGGCCAGACCCGGCGCGGCCCGACCGCCGGCAGCAGCGCCACCACGACGAGCGCGAGCAGCGGCCGGCCGAGGAGCATCTCCGACGGGTACGCCAGCGCCAGCCCGACCAGCGTGGTGAGGAAGATGCCGGCGCGGACCAGCAGCGGCGTCAGGCTGACCCGGGCGGCGGCGTACCGCGCGGCCCGGGCCCGCTCGATGACCGGGTTCATCGGCCGCGCCTCCCGTCCGCGTCCGCGGGGCTCCGCCCGGCCGCGTTCCGCGTGCTCACCGCGCACCCACCCTCGGGGCGGTGGCCAGGCGCGCCACGTCCCGCAGCACCTGGTCGAGGCTGCCCGCGCCGGCCCAGCCCACCACCGGCACGCCGTGCTCCCGCAACTGCCCGATCATGGTGTCCCGGTCCAGCCGCCACAGCCGGTACGCCACCTCGGCCCAGCCCCGGTCCTTCGGCGGGGTGAGATCGGCCGGCAGGGTGTCCACCGCGACCACGAACCGCCCGGAGCGGGCCAGCCGCGCCAGCATCTGCGCCGACCGCTCGTCGAGCAGCGGGGTGAGGACCACCACCAGCGCGTCCGCGGAGAGCAACTGCGGCCCGAAGACCTGGTCGTACGGCTCGTGCGGGGAGGACTCGGCGCGCACGTCGAGCAGCCACTCCAGGACCGTCAGGTACTGCCGGCGGCCGGTGGCCGGGCGCAGCCGGCGGGCGGCCGGACCGTATTCCAGCATCGACACGCGGTCGCCCCGGTGCAGGTAGTGCTCGGCGATCGCGGCGGCGGCCCGGACCGTGGTGTCCAGCACGGAGGCGGCGCCGGACACGCCGCCCGAGCGACCCGCCTCGGCGAGCACGTCGAGCAGCACCACCACCTCGGCGTCCCGGTCGGAGAGGGTGGCCGCGACGTGCAGTTGCCGGGCGCGCAGCGAGACCCGCCAGTCGATCCGGCGCAGCCGGTCGCCCGGGGCGAAGACCCGCACGCCGGCCAGCTCGCCGCCCTCGCCGGGGCGGCGCGAGTGGTGCGCGCCGACGAGGCCGGCGGCCCGGGGCATCGCCTCGACCGCGTCGAACGGCTCGGTCTTCGGATAGACCTTCACGCGGGCCGGCTCGGTGATCACCGCGCGGGAGACCAGCAGGCCCTGCGCGGCGGCGACCCGGGCGCCGGCCGGACCGACCGGATGCCGCCCCCAGCGCAGCGCGGTGCCGGACAGCTCCAGGTCGACGGCCGCGGCGGTCGGGACGGCGGTCACGAAGGGCCGGTCGACGACGGACGGGACGACGGCCGAGGGCGTGCCGGCCGCCGCCGCCCCGGCGATCGTGGCCCGCTCCACCCGCAGCCAGGGCGAGACCCGGCTGCGGACCACGGCCACGTCGTAGTCGACCACGTCGGGGTTGCCGACGGTGACCGCGCCGGTCAGCTCGCCGCCCTCGACCAGGTGCCCCTCGTCGGCGGCGATCCAGACCTGCGGCAGGGCGGTCGGCCGGCGGCGCAGCGCGTACGCGGTGCCGATCGCGAACGGGGCCGCCAGCACGATCAGGTCCACCCGCCCGAGCAGCACCCCGGCGATCAGCAGCAGGCCGGTGAGCAGCACCGCCCGGCCGAGCGCCCAGGTGGGCACCCAGCCGGTCGCGGTTCGGGACTCCTGCTCCGCGGGCTCGTACCGGGCCGACACGGCGGGCGCGACCATCAGTGCCCGGGCCGGCCGGCGGCGTAGCTGGGCAGCGCCCCGCTGGCCGGCGCCGGCGTCCCCTCCAGCACCTCGCCCACCACGAAGGACGGGTCGACGCGGCGCAGCCACATCTCCGGACGCAGCGTGATCCGGTGCGCCAGCGCGGGCACCGCGACCTCCTTGACGTCCTCCGGCACCACGTAGTCGCGGCCGGCCATCACGGCCCGCACCCGAGCCAGCAGCAGCAGCGCCAGCGAGCCGCGCGGCGAGGCGCCCACCAGCACCGACGGGTGCTCCCGGGTCGCGGCGGTCAGCGCGACGATGTAGCGCCCGACGGAGTCCTCGACCACCACGTCCTCCAGCGCGGCCTGCATGGCGCGCAGGGTGGCCGCGTCCACCACGGGCTTGATGTCCGCCTCCTCGCGGCGGCGGGCCATCCGCCGGCGCAGCACCTCCCACTCCTCCTCCTGCTCCGGGTAGCCGAAGGAGACCCGGAGCAGGAACCGGTCGAGCTGCGCCTCGGGCAGCGGGTAGGTGCCCTCGTACTCGATCGGGTTGGCGGTGGCGAGCACGTGGAACGGCTCGTCCAGCCGGTAGGTGACGCCCTCGACGGAGACCTGCTTCTCCTGCATCGCCTCCAGCAGGGCCGACTGGGTCTTCGGCGGGGTCCGGTTGATCTCGTCGGCGAGGAGCAGGTTGGTGAAGACCGGACCGGCCCGGAACGCGAATTCGCCGCTGCGCTGGTCGTAGAGGAACGAGCCGGTGACGTCGGCCGGCAGCAGGTCCGGGGTGAACTGGAGGCGGCGGAAGTCCAGCCCGAGCGCCTGCGCGAAGGAGCGCGCGGTCAGCGTCTTGCCCAGGCCGGGCAGGTCCTCCAGCAGCACGTGCCCGCCGGCGAGGATCCCGGCGAGGACCAGCTCCAGCGCGTCCCGCTTGCCGACCACGACCTGACCGACCGCCTCCAGCACCGACCGGGCGAGGTGGCCGACCTCCGCGGGGGGCATGCTGCGGTCCACGTCGTTCATATCTTCTCCAGTTCGGCGACGATCGCCGCGAGGTCGCGCGGCGACGGGGGGCGGCGGGAGGGCGTGCTGAGGAAGGTCCAGAGCCTGTCGCCCAGCAGGGCACGGGCCCGGCCCGGGTCCGACTCGCGGGTCAGGCCGTGACGCTGGCGCAGCCGCTCGTCGGCCAGCTCGCCGAGCCGGGGCAGGATCCGCTCGCTGAACCGTTCCCGGTGGTTCCCGCACCAGTCCAGCGGCCGTTCCCAACCGTTGATCGCGACGCGCAGGGCGTCCCGGGCGCCCCAGTTCCACGTGCCGTCGTCGTCGCCGGCCGGGACCCGGGCGCCCGCCGGGGTCGGGGGCGGCGGCGCGAGGGCGGCGACGACCCGGCGCACCACGAACAGCGCGACCACCCCGGCGACCAGGACCAGCAGGGAGACCCGGAGCCCGACCACGCGCAGGCCGGCGACCAGCACGACCACGACCGCCGCGACGCCGGCCAGGGCGCGGAACACCTGGCCGGCCCGGCCGCCCCGGGACCGGCCGCCGCGCGCCGGCCGGTCCTCCTCGAAGGTCAGCAGGTCGTCGATGCTGGTGCTGCTCACCGCGTCACCTCACCACGCCGGGCGGGGACCGGCCGCGCCCCGGTCACGCCGGCACCCCGGCGTCGCCGGCGACCACGACGGACAGCTCGCCGCGCAGCCGGCGCAGCGCCGCGCGGGCCTGGTCGCGGGTGCGCTCGTCGACCGGGCGGGTGGCGTACCGGGCCTCGCGGTAGACGTGCGCGAACTCGGCCAGCACGTCGGCGCTGGCGATCGCCGGCACGCCCGCCGACGGGTCGCCGCGCAGCAGGCGGGTGACCAGGTCGGTGGGGGTGTCGCCGGCCAGCCGGGGCACGCCCGCGCCGGCCGCGGCCTCCTCCAGACGCACCCAGCAGGCGATGACCGCGGTGCGGGGGTCGGTGTCCCGGTCGTCCAGCTCCTCCAGGCCGGCGTCGAGGGCGGCGGCCACCTCGCGGGCGGTGCCCTCGGGCGTACGGCGGGCGCGCTGCTCCGGCAGGGCCCGGGTGGTGCGGCGCAGCGCGCCCCGGACCAGCGTCCAGGTGAGGTAACCGAACGCGGCGAGCAGGGCCAGCCCCAGCAGCACGATCGCGGCCGTGCCGATCCACTCCGGGATCCGCGCCTGGGTCGCCTCGCCGGCGTCGCGCGGCTCCACCGGGATCGACTGGGCGGGCGCGGCGGTCGGGTATTCCGGCACGTAGGGGATGTTGTCGGCGGCGGGCGGGACCCGGCTCGCGCCGATCGACGAGTGGGCGGCCGCCATTGCGGCGACGGCGAGCAGGACGCCCACCGCGGCGACCGGCCACCACCTGCGCAGCACGCTCAGATCCATCCGGGGTTACCTCCGGGCCGCCGGGGGGTGCGTCGCGGCCGACGCGTTCCGTCCGTCATCGCCACCGCCCCCGCGCGCCTCAGTCCACCCCGGCCAACTGCTTCGCCCGGGCGAACACGTCGTCCAGCATCCCTGGTGTCAGCCGCCCCGTGAACGTGTTCTGCTGGCTGACGTGGTAGCAGCCCAGCAGCTCCGGCGCGGCCGTGCCGGACCAGTGTGCCCCATGACCGAACGCCGGTCGCGGGCTGGGCGGACGCTGGCCGTACACCGCACGCAGCACCGGCCACCACGCGGACCAGGCGAAGGCGCCCAGCGCGACCACGACGCGCAGGGTGGGCCGGATCAGCGCGACCTCGCGGTGCAGCCACGGCGCGCACGTGTCCCGCTCGCCGGGGGTGGGCTTGTTGTCCGGCGGCGCGCAGCGCACGGCGGCGAAGATACGCAGGTCCCGCAGGGACAGTCCGTCGTCGGCGGCGACGCTGGTCGGCTGGTTGGCCAGGCCGGCGCGGTGCAGCGCGGCGAAGAGGACGTCGCCGGAGCGGTCGCCGGTGAAGATGCGCCCGGTGCGGTTGCCGCCGTGCGCGGCGGGCGCCAGACCGAGGATGCCGATGCGCGCGTCGGGGGCGCCGAAGCCGGGCACCGGCCGGCCCCAGTACTCCTGGTCGCGGAAGGCCGCCCGCCGCGTCCGGGCCACCTCCTCGCGCCACTCGACCAGCCGGGGGCAGGCGAAGCAGTCGCTGACGGCCGCGTCGAGGTCGGCCAGGTCGGTCGCCCGCGCGGCGCGGGCGACCACCTCCTCGGGCGTACGCGGCTCAGCCAAGCTTGGCCCGGAAGAGTTCCAGGGTGCGCGCCCAGGCGGTGGCGGCGGCGCGCTGGTCGAAGTTCTCCGGCCGGTCCTCGTTGAAGAAGGCGTGCGCGGTGCCGGGGTAGTCGTAGGTCTGGCAGGTGCCGCCGGCGGCCTCGACGGCGCGGCGGACGGTCTGCACGCCGTCGGCGGCGGAGGTGCCGTCCGCCTCGGAGCAGTGGATGAGGGCGGCCTTGCCCGCGTAGTCGGCCCACTCGGAGGGCATCCCGTCCCACGGCAGCCGCGGGTAGAAGGCGGCGGTGGCGACGATCCGCTCGGTGCGGCTGGCCGCCCACAGGGCCAGGCTCGCGCCGGCGCAGAAGCCCGCGCAGCCCACCTTGCCGGTCACCTCCGGGCGGCCGGCGAGGTAGTCCGCCGCGGTGGCGATGTCCGCCGCCGCCTCGTCCATCTGCGGGCTGTTCAGCATCTGGCGGGGCTCGTCGGGCTTGCTGGCGGGGCCGCCGTGGCGGAAGTCCGGGGCGAGGGCGACGAACCCGGCCTCGGCGAACCGGTCGGCGACGGAGGTGATGTGGGGCACGAGCCCCCACCAGTCCTGGATGACGATGACCGCGGGGCTGGCCGCACCGCCGGACGGTATCGCGAGATACCCCTCGCGCGTACCCCCGTTGCTGGTGAAGCTCACCATTTCGCCCATCGGCCCGTCCTCCTAGCGGTCAGTCATCGTTGGCTGGTCGCCCAGTGGTCCTACGTGCCGGTAGCCTGCCACGCCGCGACCGCGCCGGGAAGACGCCGCAACAGTGGCATTCACCTCCTGTTCGCCGGCCGTACCCGGACACGCCGACGGCGGCGCGGACGCCGTCGAGGGTGCTGTGGGAGGTCAGGCCTTCTTGGTCAGGCAGAGCAGGTA